>NZ_JANDHW010000007.1 GCF_024330105.1 Coprobacter tertius | reverse complement strand
AAGAAAACCCTAAAAGTTTTATAAAACTTTTAGGGTTTTCTTCATTCATCAGACAGTTCTCTCAAAATTAACTATCTACCGATAATAATTAAACTTTACTGAGCATTGTATACATAAATTTCGGTCACATCGTTATAGTAATCATAACGTTCCGATGATAATTCGACTTTTATATAACGGGTAGTCAGCGGAGTAAAGAATCGGAAATAATGATTATAACTCCGAGGAGTATCTGCCGTTCCTTGTTTAACCCATGTAATATTGTCCGATGAAGTTGAAATGGTGACTTTTTTAGGACAGGATGCAGCCTCATCATTTTCATAATAATCGATCCCGAAACCGGATACTTGTTTTGCTTCTTTCATATCTATTATAAACCAAACTTCTCCTTTAAAGTAAATATCGGTAGCTTTTTTCCCGCCTTCACCGTCAATAATTGTGCTACCGCTTCCCCACACATCAGGACCTAGTTCTACAGACCAGGAACTCTTTGATAATTCACTCCAGTCGTCAACTTTATTAGAGATGTATTCGAAATTTCGGATTACTTTATTTATATTGAAAGTGAGAACATTTTCTTTCTTATTTATACTTACCACAGGATCTTCACTTTCAGCCGAAGCTGTTACTATGAGAGTATGGGTTTCCGCATCGGCTGTTGTCAGTAAAAAGCCATTAGTAATAGACCATGTAATTTCTTCTGACTCTAATTTACCGGCCGGTATTGTGATTTCAGCAGGAGTAACAGTTATGTCGTTCATGAATTTTTCGTCCAGGCCTGTAGTGGCAAGTTTTATTTTTACATCTTGCCGTGCTGGTTTATCCAACTTCATTTTAAAAGTATAGGATATTGGTTCAGAATCTAAAATATTACCTTGTGAATAGGCTCGTTCGAATGAAACTTTGTTTCCATTCTTTCCGACTATAGAACATGCGGCAATATATTTTTCTTTTTTAATCACCACTTTAGATTCTATGGGCTTAGAACCTATTTTGTATCCTTCTACAGAGGCTTTCACCCCTAACACATAATTAACTGAATCGTAATCGGCTTGCGCAAAACTAAAATCTTCATTTTTTAAGTTTACTGTAACAGTCGCATCCGTAGAGCCGGCCGGAAGTATAGTTTTCGTCGTACTTATTTCTACATTTTCTTTCGGGATATTAGTATTTAAAATCTCAAAGGTTACTGTCGCGTCTTTTGGAGACGCTGCAAAATGAAATGTATATGTTCTGCTAACAGGACCGTTTAATTCTAAGCTGCCATCTTCTTTGTATACAGCGGTCAGTATTTTCTCTGATGCACCTTCCGTATTGTCGATGGTTATGGTTGGCTGATTTACCGGATATTCGGTCAAATTCAACACTTCATCATCTTTGCAGCTAACGAAAGTGAAGAACAATCCTATTGCTATAGGTAAAAATAACTTATAATGTGCTTTCATATTTTTAATTGATTTTTATTCTCCATACTAACTGATACTTGCTATAAAAGTTATATGATTCTTTTCTATATATTATTATAAATCATCGGGATATTTATAAGGGGTAGGGTCGTCCTTTTTATAAAATATCGTCGGATCTACCAACGGAGAACCATATAAGATTTTACATCCCGTGAGTCGATTGAAAATATCTCGATAATTATCCGGATTTGCCGCAAATCCCATATACCAACCGAACCCCCGGTCAAGGAGTTTGTGTGCACCTTCTTCATCCAGATCCATGCTTTGTCCGCTTGAAAATTGCATTGAAAGACCTGAACACTGTTTCCAAGACATATTTCCAATCGGATAAACCGAACTATCTAATCCGTAATCGCCAACGACAAAATCGATAAATTCAGAAATGTCTACACCATCTACGTTAGAGCCTTCTGTACCATACATATTACCAAAATTGTAAGTACTGACTATTTTATCGGGCATTGCTCTTTTTGTCTCGTATAAAAGTCGTCCACCCGCTTTGGCTCCAAGTGGTTGAAATGCCGGGTTATTTAAATCAGGATTATTTGAATACTCATCATCATAATTTACTCCATCTAAATTATAAGCTTTGCAATAGGCCGCTACTTCTCGTGCGAAATCGCGAGCCCCCGTCTTAGACAATTGGGCTAAACCGGTCTGATCATGATTTCCTAAGAATCCTAATACAACCTTGATGCCGCGCTTACGGAGGGGTTGGAGAAAAATTTCATGATTGTCGAGTAAATATTGTACATTCGGATTACATTTTACATAGGGACGCTGGGCTACATTGTCATAGTTGATATTGGCTGCAAAAAGCACCACTACATCCCACAATAATTTTCCGTTCGCCAGTTTAAAAGATAAAGCGTTCAGCGGATTAACGTCATTGACCTCGAGGAACAAACAACCCTTTACTACATTTTCTCCTTTATAGGCATCACCGGCATTTCTCATATCTTTTACGAAATAAATGCAATGCTTCGCATTTTCATCTTTAATCGTAATATCACTGCTTTGGTTACTGATGGCTACCGGAATGGCATAGGCCTTATCTTCCTGCACGCCTTCTCCCGCCCGGATAGTCATCGTTATTTCAGCTGATTTAGTATTCGTTTTTACGGTGAGGATTCCATTATTGGCAAAAGTTACCAAATCTTGCGGATACAATTCAAAATCTGTTTCGTGTTCTTTATTGTAAGTATCCAGCCAAGCGGCATCTATATTCACTTTCGCCGAAGTAGATTCAGTAGGAACTTTGCTCAATCCCATCTTTACGGTAGTAGTATAAGTATCTGTGTGAAGTTCTACAACATTGGAAACCAGATTCGACTTTCCATCTCGCAAATATGCATTATTTTCATAAATACCACTGTATGCCGACTCATCGAATTGCTTTCCTACCACAAGATCCTCGGTACAAGAAGTCAAGAATGCGGTACATCCCATAATCAGGGCGACAAACAATCCCGATACTAAAATTTTTGTATTCATAATGAATTTCTATTGTAAAAAGTTAAACCTATTATTTATTCATTGAGGGGATTTCTACAGTTACCCATACAGGATCACCTCCTTCGGCGGTAATATCATTTCCATGTTCTGTATAATCTTTAACAACATTACCCGCTCCTTCATTAAATTTCCAGTAAGCTAATAGTCCTTCGCTCTTAGGATTTATTGAATAGGGCGATTGTGCTATTTGTTCGGCAGATCTTTGTACTGTCCAGATACGAACTTCGGCTATGTCTCCCGGCAACCAACGAGAATTATCGTAAGATTTACCAATGAAGCAATTATTATCCAAAGATACGGTACCCGATGTCCCGGCATCTTTATAAACCGCAACGCCGTCTTTATAATAAATGCGTTCTTTTGTCGTATTATCATAAACGATGGCAATGTGTATCCATTCATTTACAGGCAAGCCCGGAATAACATTCGGCCCGGGAAAGTTCCCGCCCGGGGCTACTATCTGGAGCTGATCACGTGGTCGGTCGGCATCCCCTATACGTATAAGGAACTGGCCCTCGATACCGAATACCGAACTTAATGCGTTGCCGCGTCCCGCAGTCCAGTCTGAGCTTCTGATCAATGCTTCTACAGTAATTGTGGAAAGATTGCTTACGTCACTCTTCCAGTTAATAGGGAAATAACAGCCCTTGATATTAGCTACCACATTGATAAGAGCTGCGCCTTTAAAAACAAAATATGTTGTTCGTTTACTATCTATTATACCTATGTCGGTTGCATTCACAATCGTCACAGGTAGTACATAACGGCGAGAATTATCCAGTTCGTTGGTATTCATAAAGTTCACCACTATATTGTTGCCTGAAATATCGCCGGCTTTAATGGTAGAAGTCTTTTCGGGAATATTGTAGTAATGAGAGTCTAATGCAGTTGCATCGTCGTTATAAATCAAATTATAGCTAGCCGCCATTGAAGGATCTGCCTCAAATTTTACCTGAACGTCTTTTTCGGCAGGTTTCGGTAAACGGCAGATTATTTCTCGTGAATAGTCCGATATATCACTTCTTATCAACAAATCATCTACTACTTGTGCGGATGTGACATAAATTTTATTGCCAAAATGATGTATGTCATCAAGATTTTCATCTTTGCAACTACTTATTGAAACAGCCATAAAGGCTAAAAAGAAATAACGATATTTATAGAATTTCATATACACTTTTATTTATTAGGATTCATAATAGAAATGACTTCACGTAAATAACCGTATGTATTATTATAATAATCATTTTGGATACTCATTACAAAGAGACCGCTACGGGTAAAATCAGGTGAATATTGCCCTATCCATTGAGCCGTACCCAAAGCGGCGACAATCTTATTCCCATTTGCGTCTTTCGTATTCCAATATCCTTTCACTTGCTCTTTATCGTCTGCTTGCGGTAATTCGACACAGGCAATGAACCGATTTGCGGGAACAGGATTTACTCCTACATAAAGCGAATCTTTTACATCTTCGCCTGCTTGAAGTGCTAAGTAAGCTTTTACTGCAATATCATCTCCACTGGTAGAAAGAACAGATTTTAACGCGATATAATTGTATTTTTCCATCATACTCAGGTTTTCAGGAACCAAATACTGCACATTTCCATAAAATACCAAAGTCTTATGGTCATGTTTTTCTCGCCAGGACACTATTCTGTTAAAAAAGTTCTTTTGGCGTTTATTATATTTAGCCAGATTTTCTGGGACCATACTTACCAGTGATTGTCCGGTATAATCGATAATAATGCCGTCGTAATTATATTTGTCACATATGGCCAACATATCGTCTGTACGTTTCCCAAAATAGGCAAGAGCTTCTTCTTCTGTAAATTCGGGATTTATTTTAGTATTGGCTTCCCACTCTTCTTTAAAATTTTCATACTTAATGGCATAAAGTGTGTGTATTCCCTTTTCGCGTATTTGAGTCATTTCCTTTTGAATTTCAGGACTTACGTCGTCTGGATGATTCAGACAAATAAAATCGACACTGTCCGGAATCGCGGTCAATCGTTCTGCCTGATTAACGGGATCTCTTTGGGGATTATCGAAAGACACGAAAGTCACTTTATGTTCTCCTGTTTTATATTTTATTAAATCCTGAATATAATCTGCGTATAATTTAGGATATTGTTCTTTTAATGACTGATTTTTAAGGCCGAGGCTCTCTACTTCGTTCCAATCACTACATGAAATTATCGCTAGGGATAAGGTTAGAACCATCAAAGCAGATAATTTATATATCGAGCTATTTTTCATATATATTTTCCTTTAAGTTTAATATTATTTTTTAGACGCCCACCACACATTTGTAGCCATGTTGTCCGGACCGTTTAAATAGTTGGCGATGGCATATTCCACATTTTCCCTGTTGCTGACATATTCATCCAAAGGGTAAGGCATGCGACGCGCGCCTTTTTCCGAATCAACTATGCCACCGCTTTTATTTTCTTTTACAGGAATTAGTTTCGGATAACCTGTGCGACGGAAATCGGCCCAAGCTTCATTTCCCAATTCCCAGTTGGCGATCCATTTTTGTACGATAATACGTTCTTGCTTCTCTTCCGGAGTAGCGCTTTCATCCCATTTAATCGTAATGTTTGAGATTTGGTCCGAATAAGTATTTGTACCAGCAGGGTCGACATAGGGTTCGGGTTTATTTTCACTATTGTTTAGATAAGCTTCTGCTCCGTCTGCACCCCATTGTTCAAAAGATAAGCGGATGCCTTGATTGTAGAATGTTTCTGCCGTACCTCCCATGTCAAAGTTAAAAACAGCGGCGCCTTCAGCACGTAAGAAAGCCACTTCAGCCGCATTCATCCAATAAAGTGGAGAGGTGGGAGAAATATTTACTCCCGAATATTTACGACCGATTGTCTTTAACTCAGGAATAACGATACCCCGTCGCATTCCTACATAGTCAATGTCTTTCCATTCGGATAAAGTGAAAAACTTCGCGCGTCGGTTATCTTTATAACCGTTCATGTAGCAAATTATATCGGCTGCAGCATGTGTATCTCCCCCGGTTTCGGAATCCTGTACTTGATTATAGCGAGTAGCTACATAAATAGGATTTTGCGAAGTTTCAAAGTAATTCCATGCTGCATTGTCTACATTCGATTCAATTACTCCACCGTTAGCGGGATTCACAGCCTCTTCGGCCATTTGTTTGGATTTCAGTGGATTTACATAAGAAATACGTATAGCAAGACGCAATTTCAAAGAATTGGCAAACCTTATCCATTGTTTTACGTTGCCTTTATAAACATAATCGGCAGTGGGTACCAGTTGCTCGTTGGAATGCTCATTTAATATTTTAATAGACTCGTCTAATTCGTTAAAGAAGGTGTCGTAAGTCACTTCCTGAGAATCATATGGAGTCGCAATTTCGCCATTAGCACCGATTCGTGAATAAGGAATAGGGCCGTAAGCATCGCTAACACGGTGCATGGCAGCCACCTTTATTACCTTGGCAATAGCAAAAGGTACAGGATCTTTAGTATTTTGAGATACGATCTCTATTTGTTTCAGGTTGGAGTATAAAGTAGGAATAATTTTATCACTTTTCAAAAATACACGACTCCAGTCATCTTTAGGATTAAAATTAGAAATGGTTTCTGTAAAACCGGCATTGGAGTCGGCAAAATATCCACCCAATGGTCCGCCTAACAAACAGTCGGTAAATTGTGCTGTATTTACGTCGGGCGATATCACACAACCCGCTAAATTATTCATTGCAGATCCTAAAGCGTAACCATCTGGAGATAAGTCAGGTGCTTGATAGGGTTCGGTATTTATATTATCATAGTTCGCGATACAAGAAGACAGCGCAAAAGTGAGCGAGCCATAAACTATTTTATTTATTATATTTTTCATATTCATTCTTAATTTAGTTAGAATTTAAAGCTCAAGTTAAAGCCGACATTACGTAAAGATGGTATCATGAAATAGTCGATTCCCTGATAAAAATTATCTGTAGATGCTACACTTTCGGGATCGAACGGAGCCTTGTTATAAATCATCCAAAGATTACGTCCGACCAAAGAAACTTTAATATCACAAACATTGCCTAACCATTTTTTAGGAATAGTGTAACCGATAGAAGCTTCTTGTAAACGGATGTTTGTAGCGGAATAAGAGTAATACTGAGGAACAGCTGTTCCACCTGCTACTACAGAATACCAGTTCTCCGGATTTACCCGGTCGCCTTCATTTATGGAAACATACCCTTGATCTCGAGCTGCAGCCGATGTCTCGGATACTCCGAAATTATCTAAAAGAGCTTGTGTCCGAGAGAAAACAACTCCGCCTAAACGTGCCGTTAATAAGAAAGAAATATTTATATTTTTCCAGCTGAAACTATTATTCCATGCTAAATTCCCTTTCGGCAATACACTACCTAATTTTATATAATTGTTCGGGTTCAAATTTTGCGTGGCAACATTGTTTTTCTCATCGATATAAATGGCTCCATTAGCGTCTCTTTTAAGATCTATTAATGAGTAAATATCGCCCATGCTTCCACCTTCTTTCAAAATAAAACGTGTACTGCCTAAGCCTCCCATATTCAATGAGGAGATGGAAAACTTTTCACCGGTTACAGGATTAATCACATTATCCGCCAAAGCAAGTATCTTATTCTTATTCATGGAATAGATGACTCCTGTATTCCAAATGAAATCATTCCATGTTTTATTAAAATTCAACGCCAATTCAACACCTTGGTTGCGTACTGCACCCGTCTGAATATAGATTCGGGCATATTCACCTACCGGTAATTGAGGATTGAATGTTTGATTCATTGTTTTGGCATTATAGTAGGTAACATCCAATTCGAAATTCTTAAAGAAACGTATATTCATACCCACTTCAAAGGAGTTGGTACGTTCCGGTTTCAAATTATAAACCGGATAATCGGTAAGATTACTATATTGACCGGCACTGCTGTTCCACTTAAAAATAGGATTAGCAATGTATCTCTCGAATGCTGTACCCACAGAAGCGAATGATCCGCGTACTTTCCAATACGACAAGTAATCTTTATTCAAATTTGATATTAATTCAGATAAAATAATGGAACCGCCTACTGAAGGATAAAAAAATGATGTATTGGCTGAATTCGGACCGGCTAACTGGGATGGCCAATCATTACGTCCGGTAAGATTTAAATAGTAAGTACTCTTATATCCGACTTCGGCCGAAGCATAAAGCGATTGAGTCTGTTCTCGCCATCCCGATTGTAGATTTTTTGTTTTAGTGGTACTTAAGTTCTGTATATAAAATCCGTTTGTCAATCCGGGCTTTTCGCCGGCGAATGTCTTCGAGCCATCGGCGATAGGCCCTCTCACAGACATCATATCATATCTCATATCTGTAAATGAACCACCGAAGTTGGTTTGTAAAGACCAGTTTTTGTCGAAATTTTTATTTATGCTTATTAAAAAGTCCGCATATAATTGTTTTTCATAACTTCTGGAAACTCCGTAAAGACCGCGATCTGAAAGTTCTGTAAGCTGGGTGTTTGTACTTGCGTAAGCTTTTTCGGTATAATCATTACTGGCATTATCCAAACGTACGCGTCCCGAAAGTTTCAGCCAATCGAGTACCTGATAATCCAAACTTGCTCCTAATATGTAACGATCTTTCCTGTTTTCCCGCAAATTACGATAATTTACCCAGTAAGGATTCTGCATCGTCATGTTGCCATCTCCCGTAGGCCATTTTTGTGTATAAATCTTACGGGCATTATCATATTCCTCGTAAATTTTTATATCATTCCAATCATTGCCGCGAGGGAACAGATAAGCACCAACCAAAGGATTATTATAAGTACCCTGATTCACCATATTACGGTCTTCCTGCAGAATATAACTGCCGGTCATATCCAATGTCATTTTATCTTTAAGAAAAGAAGTTGTATTACGTACCGTAAAATTGTAACGATCGTATTTATTGTTGGGAATAATGCCTTTTGAATTGACTGCGGCAGCCGACGCATAAGTTTGATTTTTGTCATTCCCGGTCGAGAAAGAAATATTCTCTGTACCTATAACACCGGTCTGGAAATAATCATCCTTTGGATTATATCCTTGATAATTTGCAATTGTCATTTTAGGTCCCCAACTGCGACTTGAACCATTGTCCAGTACGCCACCGATACCTGAACCATAACGAGATTGGAAACGTGGTAAAACAAAGGGGGAATTGAATTCTACATTACTATTCACCGTAATGCTTATTTTTCCTTTTTTACCTTTTTTGGTAGTAATTATGATAGCACCGTTGGCAGCGTCCGAACCATAAAGAGCTGCCGCAGCCGCTCCCGTCAATACCGACATCGATTCGATATCTTCAGGATTAATATCGGCAATTGGCTCAGAATTTCCTTGAGAAGTAAATTCTGTACCGTTAACCTTGCTTGTGTTGGAAAACATCGGAACACCATCTATTACATATAATGCATTGGAAGATTGCATAATAGATTTCGTCCCACGCATTACTACCTTGGACATTCCACCCGCTCCGGACGAAGAGGCATTGATGTTAACGCCTGCTACCTTACCACTTAAGGAATTGATAAAGTTGGCATCTTTATTATTCGTTACTGCATCGGCATTTACTTGCTGTACATTGTAAGATAATGCTTTTTCTGAACGCTTTATGCCCAGTGCCGTCACCACTACCTCGTCTAAAACCTCGGTGTCATCCAGAAGCTTAATTTTGAAAGATTTTTTATCTAAAACGGGAAGCTCCTGTGATTTATAACCGATATAACTTACGATAAGGGTTTGATCGGGGGCGGCATCGATAGTGAAATTCCCGTTTAAATCACTGATAGTTCCTTTTGTCGTTCCTTTTACCAAAATACTGGCACCAATTATCGGTTCCCCTTTATTATCGGTTATCTTGCCTGAAATAATTTGATGTATTTGGTTTATAAATTTAGTAACGTCGGCCGTCTTTTCTTTTAGATAAATTTTTTTACCTATTTCAAAAGTCACATTAGTTCCTGCAAACAGACGGGAAAGAACACCAGAAAGTTCTTCATTATCGGCTCGTACGGAAACAATCATATCCGGATTAACAGTCGGGCGGCTATAAGCAACGGTTAGTCCCGTTTGCTTTGTGACGGCTGAAAAGACTTTTTCTAACTTTACTTGTTGAAGATTGATTGTTACTTTTTGGGCCGAGACGGGAGTGTATACCATCGAGCTCAATAACAATACAAACAACATCTTGTGTTTCATACTGATTAGTTTTAAAGTTTAACTTAACATAAAAATTTCTTTTATTGTAAGTTGACACACGAGATAGAAAAGCGGGTGAGGGAAAACGTATTTTTTTTATTCTTTTCTTTTTTATCTTCCTTTAAAGACTGTTCGAAAACGATGATTCGTGTGTCGATCGGCAGATTAAACATTTTACATCCAAATAATGTAAATAAGGTGCTAGTAAAGGCTAAGGTCCTTTAAATACGGACATCGGCCAGAAACATAATTATGTTTCTGGCCGATGTCCGTATTTACTCGGGTAGTGTAGCCCACCCATAAATATAAATAGTAAAAAGCGGTGAAAGTAAAAAAAACGGGAATTTTTTGCTATTTCATTTTCACTTTTACTTCTTTCTTTGTTTGGTCGTAATCGAAGCGAACGGGAGATATCTTTTCCAGATCTTTCAACACTTTCTCTAACAAAGTATTTTCAGAGGTGAGGGTATAAGAGTAATTTAGTGCCCTATCATCAACAATGACAAATTTCACATTATACCATCTATTCAGAATCTGGATGACTTCCGACAAGGAAGCGTCTTTGAAACTGATGATATTTTGTGTCCACTTGGAAGTGTTTTCGGTATCCGTCGCTTTTTGTATTACACAAAGCTGGGTATTTCTGTCATACTCTAATTGTTCTCCTGGTTTTAAAGTGTATTTTTTGTCAGACGGAAGGGCAAAATTTATTTTACCTTTATCTAAGTAAGCCAGAATTTTTGAATTGTCGGGGTAGGCTTTTACATTGAATCGGGTACCGAGCACATGTATGGCAGGACCGTTCAGATTCACGATGAAAGGACGGTTTTTATTTTTTGCCACACGAAAATAAGCTTCTCCGCTTAAATATATTTCTCTTGAAAACAGACCGAATTTTTTAGGATATTTCAAATGGGTATCCGAATTAATATACACCTTCGTCCCATCCTGAAAAACCATTTGTATACGTTCTCCTTTTGCCACATATATTTCTTCGTATTCCGAATTGCCAAATAAATCGATACGGGAATTCAACTGCATATAGAGGCCTGTTAATATGATAAAAGGAATTACGACAGCTGCCACACGAAACAATATCCTGCGCATGCGCTTTTTGCGAATGTTTTGTTTTATACTTGCCAGCATTTTTTCGGAAGATATAGAATGGTTTACGTAAAGTTCTTCCATACCGGGTTTTATCTGTTCAAAGTTTTTATCAATCGTTTTTTCAAGAAATGCAATTCCTTCCTTGGTTGCAAACCATTTTGCCACATTTGCCGCAACTTCCTGGGAAGCGATTCCGGCAAGAACATCTTCTATTTGTTTATCGTCGGGCTTGTTCATGCTCTTATTTGTATTGTAAAGTGGACACTTAAAAAGGTTATTAGAGTGAGAATTATAACTATTATTAACATTTTGCTTAAATTTAATCGCAACAGTTTCAATGCTTCCGAATAATGTGTTTTAATAGTATTCACAGAAAGCCCCAATTTATCGGCTATATCTTTGTTCGACAATTCGTCGCTCACTTTCATTAAACAGATATCGCGCTTTTGAGACGGAAGTAAATTGATCGCTTTATAAAAAAGACACATCAACTCTTTATTTTCCAGCTTCTCTATCAAGTTATCATCATAATTGGTTTCTCTTTGTGTTATCTCATAGTTTTTGGTCAATGCCGTATTATTGTCTCTTATTTGATTCAGTACATGATTTTTGGTCATTGTAAAAAGATAATTCTTCAGATTAACCCCTACACGAAGTTCTGCTCGATATTCCCAAAGACGTACGAATACTTGTTGAACGATATCTTCAGCCATTTCCCGATTCATCAAATACCGGTATGCTACAACATATAGTAGTTTATGATATTTTTCATAAACACGGGTAAATGCCTTCTCATCTCCTTTTTCTATTAAGGCAAAGAGTTCGTCGTCATCGGCTTCGAGATATTGATTAATATTATATTGCATGCATTACAGGTTACAATCGGAAGTTTTTGATGAACAAATATAGTCAATTTTATGAAATAAAAATAATTAACTGTTAATATAATTAAATTTATCTTTATATATTGTAAGAATACGGTAAGTTCTGACATTTTAAATTAAAAGAAATCGGCAAAGTTACCCTTGAATTCGAAATGAAAATATATTATATAGTTTGAAAATTAGCTGTGATAAGAGCTTTAAATCATTTTTTATAGTATTAGGATAATTTTGATTTTTGCTACTCAGAGAATGATTTCTGTTGTTCTAACGGAATAAGAAAAATAGTAAAATTATTTCAAAAAAGAAGCTGACTAACTCTGTATTGTTAGGCAGCTTCATTTTTTATGTTTTATGTGGCATGATTAGTGGCTTATATCTTCCTTTATACTCTAATTTCTTACTTAAATTAAGGAAGTATTCTCTCGCAAGACTATACATTCCCGACCAAATGTTCTAAGTCTTGCCTAACGGATGATTGTCGGCGTTAATGTGTGTTTTTCTAGTATATAAGGATAACAAGATTGGTAAGGAGCTTCATGCTTATGGTCTCCTTAGATGAACGAAGCAAAGATAATACAATTATTGAAATGAAAACTTTTTTTACCTCGAAATGTTTCTACAAAATGCAAAATAATACTGTATTTCTGTTAAAATCACCAATTTAAGTGTTCTCATGACACTATGAAAAAGAGGATATACATTTTATTTTGTATAATAATTCATATTTCTGTTTTCCGTTTTTTTGAGTTCCTAAAATAAGGAATAGCGGTAGTTCCGAAAATTATAATTAATTTTATCCTGTAATTTAAGATAAAAATTCGACTATGGTAAGTTATTTGCAGGTAGATAATCTGAAAAAATCGTTTGGTGATTTGTTGCTTTTCGAAAATATTTCATTTGGTATTGCCGAAGGGGATCGAATCGGACTTATAGCAAAGAATGGTTCCGGAAAAACTACTTTGCTCAATATCCTGGCCGGAAGGGAAGGATATGATTCTGGAAGTGTAGTTTTTCGTAGAGACCTGAAAGTCGGTTATCTTGAACAGGATCCGAAGTTTCCGCAAGGAATTACGGTACTTGATGCTTGTTTTCATTCTGATAATGAAATGGTAAATCTTATATCTGAATATGAAACTGCTTCTCAGAGGGGTGATTATAGTTGCATGGATTCTTTGATTGAGAAAATGGATCATTTTAAAGCGTGGGATTATGAACAAAAAGCTAAACAGATTTTATCCCGGTTAAAAATAAACAATTTCGATCAGAAAATAGAGCATTTATCGGGGGGACAATTAAAACGCGTGGCTTTAGCTAATGTATTGATTACCGAGCCGGATTTGCTGATACTTGACGAGCCGACCAATCATCTCGATCTTGAAATGACAGAATGGCTTGAAGAATATCTGAAACGTACTAAATTAAGTTTGCTGATGGTGACTCACGATCGGTATTTTCTCGATAGAGTATGCGATCAGATTATCGAGATTGATGCCCGTAACTTATATTCGTATCGGGGGAATTATAGTTATTATCTCGAGAAACGCCAAGAACGTATCGATGCAACGAATTCGGAAATCGATCGTGCTCGTAATTTATTACGAACCGAACTCGAATGGATAAGACGGCAGCCACAGGCGCGGGGAACAAAGGCTAAATATCGTGTCGACGCATTTCATAAACTTGAAGAAAAGGCTGCTTCAGAGAGAATGCAGGGTGATGTACGTCTCGAAGTGAAATCTGCTTATATAGGTTCTAAAATATTCGAAGCTAAAAATCTATCTAAAAGTTTCGGCGATCTAAAAATTCTGCAAGATTTTAATTATGTGTTCGCCAGATATGAGAAGATGGGTATTGTTGGAAATAACGGGACCGGAAAGTCTACCTTTATAAAAATGCTGATGGGAATAGAAAAAGCGGATAGGGGAGAAATAGAGATCGGAGAGACGGTTAGGTTCGGATATTATAGTCAAGATGGACTACAATTTGATGAACAAATGAAAGTGATTGATGCGGTTCGTAATATTGCCGAAGAAATATCGCTCGGAGACGGTCGTAAACTGTCTGCATCTCAGTTTTTACAGTATTTTTTGTTTACACCCGAAACACAATATAATTATATATATAAATTAAGTGGAGGAGAGAAACGTCGTTTATATCTGTGTACGGTTCTCATTAGTAATCCCAATTTTTTGGTACTCGACGAACCCACTAATGATTTGGATATCGTTACTTTAAATGTTCTTGAAGAATATCTGAAAAATTTTAAAGGGTGTGTAATCGTTGTATCTCACGACCGTTATTTTATGGATAAGGTCGTAGATCATCTTATGGTATTTCAGGGAAATGCCGTTTTAAAGGATTTTCCGGGGAATTATACCGATTACAGGGGATGGAAGTCTCGACAAGATAATCAGGAAAAAGCGGAACACGCCGAATTAGAGAAAAAAGAATTATCGGTAAAATCTTCTCGCAGGCGTAATGAAGGAGATAAAAAAGCGAAAATGTCGTTTAAGGAAAAACGTGAGTTTGAGGAACTCGAAGCGACAATACCTAAACTTGAAGATGAAAAAAAACAACTCGAAGATGAAATGAGTTCGGGAATGCTTTCTTCCGATGAATTGATCGAAAAGTCGAAACGAATTGCGAATATTATCGATGAAATTGATAAAAAAACCATGAGGTGGCTCGAATTGAGCGAATTGTTATAAATTTAAAAAGGCTGCCTCTCACGAGGCAACCTTCCCAAACTTGAAATATATCAAAAACAAGAAAGAGGATAATGCTTATTTTTGGTAATAAGCAAGGATAATAATACCAATGAAACACACAAAAAACAAGAATATATTTTATAACACTTCGTTTCAGTATTAAATGGAAAAACCGGTCAGACACTTCTGGAATTTTCCGTTTCCGGAGGTTTTTCCCTTTCTTTATTACTAAAACATTCAGTTTAATTTTTTGTTTGAAAGGATTTGAATATTTAATATATATAAACATATATAGTATTTTATTTACGTTTTTGTCGTAGAAATATAATGTGTTTGATGGTATTAATCCGTAAATTTGTCGGCTTAAAATATAAAATGATAAATTTATGATGGAATCTTTGTCTTTTATCCAATGGTGTCTCGATCATTTAAATTATTGGACCATAACTTTGTTAATGACGATAGAAAGTTCGTTTATTCCTTTTCCTTCTGAGATTGTCGTACCTCCTGCTGCATATAAAGCCGCGGCGGGTGGTTTAAATATTTATCTCGTGGTTCTTTTTTCAACGTTAGGGGCATGTATAGGTGCCCTTATCAATTATTTTCTGGCGCTTTGGGTAGGACGTCCGTTAGTATATAAATTTGCAAACAGCCGCATTGGCCATATGTGTCTTATCGATGAAGCGAAAGTTATTAAAGCTGAAAAGTATTTCGATGAAAACGGACGCATTTCTACTTTTATCGGACGTTTGGTACCGGCTGTACGTCAGTTAATTTCTATACCTGCCGGTTTAGCACGTATGAGGTTGTCTACATTTTTGTTATATACAGCACTTGGGGCTGGTTTATGGAATTCTATTTTGGCAGCAATCGGTTATTATCTCGAATCGGTAGTTCCGCAAGATCAGTTAATGAGCCGAGTGGCTGAGTACAGCCATGAATTATCTTATGTTTTTATAGGTATTGCGGTAATTGTAGTTGTTTTTCTTGTTTATAAAGGAATGAAAAAGAGGAAATAATCTTCAGGATATATAAAAAAAGCCGGTGAATTCACCGGCTTTTTTTATATATCCTGAAAATCAGAGAGGCATATTTCCGTGTTTTTTAGGGGGATTGCTCTTGTTTTTATTCTGTGCCATATCCAGGGCTTGAATAAGTTTATATCGGGTTTGCTTAGGTAATATTATTTCATCTATATATCCCAGTTCGGCTGCTTTATACGGATTGGCAAAATTATTCCTATAATCTTCAATCGCTTGTTTTTTTGTTTCTTCATCGGCATGTCTGTATAATATATTCACAGCGCCTTCAGCCCCCATAACTGCAATTTCTGCGTTCGGGTAAGCCAAATTTATATCTGCACCGGTTTGTTTACTCGACATAACGATATAAGCGCCACCATACGCTTTACGGGTAATAAGTGTAACTTTGGGAACCGTTGCTTCGGCATATGCATAAACTATTTTTGCTCCGTGGCGAATAATTCCGTTATGTTCCTGAGTGCATCCGGGTAAAAAGCCGGGTACGTCTTCAAATGTGACCAAAGGAATATTGAAACAGTCGCAGAAGCGGATGAAACGGGCAGCTTTATCAGAGGCATCGATGTCGAGAACGCCTGCCAGATAGGCTGGTTGATTGGCAACGATACCGACTGATTTTCCTCCCAGACGGGCAAATCCGATAACGATATTTTTAGCAAAATGAGCCATAACTTCAAAGAAGTAATGATCATCGATAACGGTTTCAATAATATCTTTTATGTCGTATGGGACATTCGGGTCGGCAGGGACTATTGTTTGTAAAGATTCGTCTTCACGGTGTATATCGTCATTGGTTTGTTGTATTGGAGCGTCTTCCATATTGTTGGAAGGAAGGAAACTAAGCAATTCACGAATACCCATAAGAACTTCTTCTTCCGAATTGTTCATAAAATGTGTAACACCGCTTTTGGTACTATGCGTATAGGCTCCACCGAGTTCTTCTTTGTTTACTTCTTCATGAGTAACAGTCTTTACTACATCGGGACCGGTTACGAACATATGGCTTTTTTCTTTTACCATAAAGATAAAATCGGTGAGGGCGGGGGAATAACAGGCTCCTCCTGCGCAAGGGCCGAGAATAGCCGAAATTTGTGGAATTACTCCTGAAGCCATGGTGTTTTGATAAAAAATATTTGCGTAACCTGTAAGACTTTCAACGCCTTCTTGTATACGAGCCCCTCCCGAATCGTTCAAGGCAATTACCGGTGCTCCGTTTTGTAGTGCGAGGTTCTGAACTTTTACAATTTTTTGTGCATTTGTCGTACTCAGCGACCCTCCGTACACGGTAAAGTCATAAGCATATACATATACCAGCCGTCCATCGATTTTTCCGTAACCCGATACGACTCCGTCACCCGGAATCTTTGTTTTATCCATTCCGAAGTTACTGCAGCGATGTACCACTAACTTGTCGAGTTCGGCAAAAGTTCCTTTATCCAGAAGCATTTCGATACGTTCTCTGGCCGACATTTTCCCGGCTTCATGTTGCTTTTGCAATTTA
Source organism: Coprobacter tertius (assembly GCF_024330105.1). Lineage (NCBI taxonomy): Bacteria > Pseudomonadati > Bacteroidota > Bacteroidia > Bacteroidales > Barnesiellaceae > Coprobacter > Coprobacter tertius. The sequence goes on along the minus strand of NZ_JANDHW010000007.1, from coordinate 198,983 downwards.
TCGGGGCCACCACCTAATTCGGCAATTTTGTCCTTTTTTATAAAAGAGTTATATATTTCTTCGTTTTCCATAATTATTTTTTCTCCTGATCTACTATAATATCTAATTTTATCAGTATCTGGTCATTATTTACCGATTCGCCCTCTTTTACAAGAATCTCTCTGACCATGCAATCGGATGATACTTTGAAATTACTTTGCATTTTCATTGCCTCTATTACGATGACAGTGTCTCCAGCACTAACGAAGTCTCCTTCATTTACCGGAATTTTTACGATTTTTCCCGGCATCGGAGATATGATTTTGTCGTCTTGTCGGTCATCTTCTTTTTTTCGGGTACGTAGGTATCTGGCCTGAGAATCGATAATGTCTATATTAAAGGTAGAAAAGTGTGTATTTACTTTATAATTCTTTCCATTTTCCGATTTTGTAAGTTCGGCATTGTATGATTTACCGTTATGAAGAATCGAACATATCCCGTTTTCGGCCATAACGATATCTACGTCATAAGGCTTTCCATCGATGGATATTTGTACTTTATTACCGTCTTTATTCAGTAATTCGATTTCTGCTACACGTTTTCCTATATGTATTTCCATTTTGATACTGTTTAAATTCTTAAAACGCCTTTATGCATGCCGAATGCCTTCCAGCGGCTAATGGGGCGGTTATCGATTGTATTGGATGTGTTTTCTTCGAGATTCATCAAATAATCGATATAAGCGGCGATCATAGCGATATTTTCCGACTCTTCTTCTTCTCCTGGAGTAATACCTCGCAATAGGAATTCTGCATTTTTTTCGATGAAATGGGTGTCGTATCCTCCTTGTATAAAATCTGGAGTGTCCATTATTCGCCGGAGATAAGGTATATTGTTTTTTACGCCAGTTATCTTGTATTCGTATAAAACACGTCGCATTCTTTCAATGGCGTATTTTCTGCAGGTAGCCCAAACGATAAGCTTTCCGATCATTGGGTCGTAATGAACAGGAATCTCATATCCTTCATAAACATAGCTGTCGATGCGCACGCCGATGCCATTGGGTTCGGTTATCTGTTTTATAATACCAGGTGAAGGCATAAAATTCATATCGGCATCTTCTGCGCATATACGACATTCGATGGCATGTCCGCGTTGTACAATATCGCTTTGTTTCAATCGTAGAGGTTTTCCGTTTGCAATATGTATTTGTTCCTTTACCAGATCTATTCCCAATACTTCTTCGGTAATAGGATGCTCTACTTGTAGGCGCGTATTCATTTCGAGAAAATAATAGTTCCGGTATTTGTCAACCAAAAACTCTATTGTTCCGGCTCCGATATAATTTACGGCTTTTGCTGCAGCTACTGCCTTTTGTCCCATTTCTTTACGTAACTCGTCGGTAATGAAAGACGATGGGCTTTCTTCTACGATCTTTTGATGACGTCGTTGAACAGAACATTCTCTTTCACAAAGATGAATGACATTTCCGTGAGTGTCACCTAATATTTGAAATTCGATATGGTGCGGTTCTTCTACATATTTTTCGAGATAGGCGGTATCGTCACCAAAGGAAGACAGCGCTTCTGATTTTGCATTTAAGTAAGCTTCTTCGACCTCATTTTCGTTATGTATGAGTCTCATTCCTTTACCTCCACCACCTGATGACGCTTTTAACATTACCGGATAACCGATTTGGTTACATAATTCTTTGGCTTCTTCAATGCTTTTAAGATTATCTTGTGTACCTGGTACAACGGGTACACCTGCATCGATCATACAACGTCGTGCCGATATTTTGTCTCCCATTGTTTCCATTGTTTCGGGAGTCGGTCCCATGAATATAATTCCTTCTTCGCTACATCTTCGGGCAAAATTTGCATTTTCAGATAAAAAGCCGTATCCAGGATGTATTGCGTCTGCTCCGTATTTTTTGGCGACTTCTATGATTTTTTCAATATTCAGATAACTTTCTTTTGAGGCGGCTGGTCCTATGCAATAAGCTTCATCGGCATAAAAAACATGTTTAGCCGTTCTGTCTGCTTCCGAAAATACAGCGATAGTTTTTATTTCCATCTCTTTACAGGACCGCATAACGCGTACGGCGATTTCGCCCCGGTTTGCAACTAATATTTTCTGTATCATTCTCCTTTTATTTAGAGATTACTATTCTTTAAAAATGAATCAATAATGACACGACCACTATTGGTTCTAATTCTTTTTTTTGTGATTTTATAGTAAAAGATAAAGGCAAAAGAACTGCATATTCATAAATTATATTTATCGTAGAAATTGCAGTATATAGGAGTAATGTTATATGTTAAGAACGTTTCCGGCTATTGTTTTGCTATCGTATTGTTTCAAAAATAAGGTTGAATGCTATTCTCATATAGCCAGACCGAGACAAAGATACACAATAATTATGTTTTACAACATTTTTTACAAAAAAAGTGGCTTATACGATAAAAGGAGAGCTTCCAAACATGGAGGCTCTCCTTTTCGTCATATACTTATTGTATAAAGATCGTTTTTTACCCGAAGCTAAAAAATCCTAGGGGTTGTTTGTTACTGATGTACCAATCACCTCTGTTTTCGCAACAATAAATCTTCTTTTCCCGTGCCAACCAACCGATGGCCGCAAAAACAGCTGCATCATCGAGGTTCAACCTTCTCATCATCTGGGTAGAAGTGATAGTGTATGTCTCTTCAAGCACACGCCATATTCTCCCGGCATTTTCGGCAATAATAAGTGCTTTCATAACATAATTATTTAAGTGAACTAATGCTGAAATAAATTTCGTTATTTTTTATCTAACTAACAAATAATTATCTCGTATTGTTCGTTTCACTTAATCTTTTTTATACTTATTATGATATGTTATTACCTTTAATTTTATGTTAAATACGGTTGATGTTTAAGTGAGTTGTAATTCCTTCGACAAAAAATGCAGGTTGGCACCTATGTATGTAGGGTAATTAGTTTCCGCTTTGCTCTATGAGGTCGGAAGGCATAGCTGCGTTGTCATCTTCTTCGAGTAGGGTTCCGGCAAAAAGCCAATACAGCATGAGTGCCACAAGAATTATCACTCCTATTATTTTCCAAATGTCTTTTTTCTTCATGTATTTATAATTAGCGTGTGTAAATATATTGAGTTTCAGAGGAAAGGTTTGCATCATAATGGTAACCGTCTTCCTGATATGACAACAGATCCTGAGGGTCTGTTATTTTATTTTTCACGATATAGCGTGCAAAACTTCCTCGAGCTTGTTTCGAGTATATTTGATAAGATCTTAACTTTCCCTCTCGATAGTCTTTAAATACGGGTGATATAATTTTTATTCCAGCATTTATCAATGCTTTTTTATCAAGCGATTTAAATATTTCATCTGATGCAAGGTTTATCAATATGTTCCCATTATCTTTTAATTCGTTAATGCATGTCGATGTTAACCGAGGGCTCCAGAATTGATATAGATTTTCGTCTCCGGTTCCGGGTATATGCATGCGGAACATGAGTCGATAGGCTTTAATTCCGTCTATGGGAGTAATCCATCCAAACAGTGTGGAAATAATCCGCACCTTATTTTGTGCATAAATAAAATCTTCTCGATTAAAATTTTCAGCGTTTAGTTTCTTATACACATTTCCATTATATGCTAAAACTGCCTGTAAAGAGGGTATGTTGGTATTATAGAAATGCTGATATATATGATAAAATTTGTTTGCAACGGATGTATTGATTTGCATTATCCTGGCAAGCTCTCCGGCTGAGAATGTTTGTAACCCTTTTATAAGAGTTTCCGATTCTTTTATAAAACGGGGAGTTGTTGCATGCGGACAATCAGGGGGAATTCTTGCCTCCATATTCATTGTTCGTGTAGGTGAAAGTAATGTTAACATCGTCGCAGCTTTTTTATATAATAACAGCTTTGGTACAAAATGGTTTATTTGGATTTTTTATTCATTCCATATATTCCAGGCGGCAAATGCTTGTAACAGTAACATCTCGAGCCCGTTTTTTACGGTAGCTCCTTTATCTTTTGCTTTTTTCATAAATAACGTTTCATCTGGATTATATATCAGATCATAAAACAAATGTTCGGGTGTAATATAGTCATAGGGGATATCCGGACATTCGTTGACTTTGGGATACATTCCTACAGGAGTTGTATTAACAATGACTTTATATTTGTTCATAATTTCAGGCGAAAGTTCATTATAAGTATATAACCCTTTTCCAGAATCGCGAGAAACATAGGCTGGTGTCACATCGAGCGATTCCAATCCGTACCACACAGCCTTCGAAGCACCTCCGGTTCCCAGTATTAATGCGTTATGATGTAAAGGTGTTAGCAATGGTCTTATTGATTCGGTAAAACCGATTACATCAGAGTTGTACCCTTTTAAAATTAATTTTCCGCTTTTTCGGATGAATTTAATTACGTTTACAGCACCTATCATGCGTGCGGTTTCATCGAGTTCATCGAGATATTTGATAATTTCCTGTTTATAGGGTATCGTAACGTTCATCCCCTGCAATCGAGTTTCTCTGGTTATTATTTCTTTAAATGATTTTAATCGGGATATTTCGAAATTTATATATTCTGCATCGTTTTTTTCAGCCTGGAATTTTTCGTTGAAAAATGTTTTTGAAAAAGAATGCCCGAGAGGGTATCCTATTAAGCCGTAAATTTGTTTCATTTCTCTTTCTCTTAATAATTTAATTTGTCAACCTTTATATCCTGATTTTTTTAATATTTCGTTACTGGTATGCTTTTCTGAAAATAATTCTTCGAGAGAAATATTTCTATTTTTATTCATAAAACGAGTAACAATTTGTAATCCGATCCACCTGCCGGCCCTACCTGGCGATATAGGGGTGAATGTTGCGGTAAAAGGGGCAGGGTCTATATATTTGTGTTGTAACAATTGGTCTGTAGAAAAAAGATGTTGTTTGCTTAGTATCGTTTTCCACATGTGAGATTCGTTATTTTCGAGCCATTTGGTTTGCTCTTCGTCATACCCTGTAATAATGGAAGATGGGGTATCTGGAAGTAATTTTTGGGTAGCATATAAGATTTTACCCTCGTATATGATTCGATCGAGTAATGTCGTTTTATTATCGATAGTTTGAGGAAATTCAGTATAAAGTAATACTTGTATCAATCCGGGGACAATATATACTCTATTCTTATTTTTTATTTCATACGGTTCAAAAAAGTTTGAATATTCAGGGTAATCGTTATCCAGAAAGTTGTCTAAAGCTATTGAGATTAAATTATCGCCGACTATATATGATTGGTTGAAAGCCGAAATGTGTGTGTATATATCGGGAAAATCGTGATTGGGAAATTCTTTTTTATATTTTTTCTGTGTTTTACTGATTTCTATAGCGATATCGTCCATATTTTGAAATTTTTTTGCAACATCTGCATAAATTTTAGAAATCAGCGTGTCATTAAAAAAAAGTGCAGTTTTATGAGAAGAGAAAACGCTATCGGGGAAAATATCCATACGAAGTACGCCATTACAATAAATATCGATAAAATTGCCATATTTTTTTTTGAAGACATTTTTACGACAGGTATCTCTCGTATAATAAGATTGTTTAAATTCAATGTCGAAGCGTTCTATATTGTACGGAGTTAAATTGTCGTTATTATGAGAGGTACAATTAAATAGTAAAACGATAAGACATCCGAATATTTGCATATAAAATTTCATATTTATGATCTGCTTTATGCAAAAATAAGAATATTTCTGTAAGATGGCCCGATAAAAGTCTATTTTCCTCTTTACAATACTAATATAATAAAAAAACTAAAAGGATTATGCTTAGTTTTCACCATATTTTTTACCTTTGTCACTAATTCGGAATGTTATTTTTGAGCAAAGATAACTTCTTATGAGGCTATAGACATCGTATAATTACTTTGAGGTTCAGAGGATTCGATAATCTAATTTCCAAATGAAGAAAAAGAAGCTTATATATTTACTTACCGTTTTCCTCCTTATTATTCCATTTCTGTCATATGCTGATGGCAATAGGTTTGTCGTTGTTATCGATGCTGGTCACGGGGGAAAAGATCCTGGAGCCATCGGGAAGATAATTAATGAAAAAAAAGTAAATTTGGGTATAGCTCTGAAATTAGGAGAAATGATTTCCAAAAATAATCCTGATGTGAAGATCGTTTATACTCGCAAAACCGATGTCTTTGTCGAGCTACAAGAAAGAGCGTCAATAGCTAACCGTGCTAAAGCAGATCTTTTCATTTCGATACATACAAATTCTGCTAAAAGTAAATCTGCATTTGGTACAGAAACTTATACTTTAGGTTTGGCTCGGTCTGAAGAAAATTTGGAAGTAGCTAAAAGGGAGAACTCTGTTATTTTACTCGAAGACGATTTTTCTACTCGCTATGAAGGATTTGATCCTAAATCGACAGAATCTTATATAATGTTTGAGTTTATACAGGACAAACATATGGAGCAAAGTATCGATCTTGCTTCGACAATACAAAAACAATTCAGAAGTGCGGCCGGACGTAATGACAGAGGGGTAAGGCAAGCCGGATTTCTTGTGCTGCGTAATACCGGAATGCCCAGTGTTTTAGTTGAGGTGGGATATATATCTAATGCTTCAGAAGAACGATTCCTTGCGTCGAAGGAAGGACAAACTAAAATAGCACGTTCTATCTATAATGCTTTTTGTGATTATAAAGCAGGGTATGATAGAAAACAAGGTCGGATATATAATAAAACAGATAACGCAAAAAATAATAAAGAAACAGCAGGAAAGAATATCGTACCGGTTTCAGGAACGAAAAAAACGCAAAATAATACTGATGAACAAACCAAAACGAGGCAAATTGTGTATAAGATACAGTTTATGACTTCGACTGCATATTATGGAAAAAAATCTTCCAGATATAAAGGCTTGTCTCCTGTAAGTTGTTATAAAGAAAACGGCCTTTATAAATATACTTGCTATGAAGCTTCAGACCGGAATGATTTACAGAAAAAGTTGACTGAGGTGCGTAAATTATTTAAAGATGCGTTTATTGTTGGATTTAAAGATGGTGAAAAATTGAAATAGAAATTAGTATATATGAAAAAGATATTTACAAAAGAAGTAATGATTGGGCTTTCAGTAGTTGTGAGTATTGCCATGTTGGTAGTAATTATAAATTTTCTGAAGGGGATTAATTTAATGAAGCCTGCTAATTATTATTATATCGAATATAAAAATGTAACAGGACTTACCGTATCTACTCCTGTTGTTATAGATGGTTTTAAGGTTGGTTTGGTTCGTTCTATAGAATATAATTATGAGAATCCAGGTTCGGTAATCGTAGAGATAAGCCTCGATAATAAATTAAAAGTGCCTACCGGAAGTAGGGCTGTTTTAAAAGTCGATTTTTTAGGAACAGCTACAATAGACCTTTTATTAAATAAATATGTAAGCAGCAATCATAAGGCTGGAGATCGCTTGATCGGTGAAAATGCTCCGGATATGCTGGGAAATATACAGAATGAGGTATTACCGGCTCTAACGCAGATGTTGCCGAAGATAGACAGTATTCTTACCAACCTTCAGACTCTGGTGTCAGATCCTGCGTTACAGTCATCGATACGTCATTTTAATAATATTACTGCAAATCTCGAAGTATCATCTCGTAAAATAAACTATGTACTCGACAATGATGTTCCAAGTTTAATGAACGACGTTAAAGGGGTTGCGCATAACTTGAATGATTTTTCAGTGCAATTGGGAGAACTTAAACTTGCCGATACAAAAGCGTCGGTAGATTCTACCATACAAAACCTGAATACTATAACGCAAAAACTGAATCGTACTGATAATACTATGGGACTTCTGTTAAATGACAAGTCGTTGTATAAGGGTTTGGTGACTACTGTAAACAGCGCAGATTCATTATTGAACGATTTGCGTTTGCATCCGAAACGTTATGTGCATTTTTCTTTGTTCGGTCGAAAGAATTGATGATTATTATTTGAAATCGTTCTAAATAATAGAAAAAATAGCGTTACTTAAAGAATACATTCAAAATCGTTTTGAATTGTGGTGTTTATATTCATTTTTCGATAAAGAAGCCTTTTCTTATTTGGAAAATGATAAATATGTATTTTATTGATATTTAGATAGATATTTGCTATAATTAGTGGTTTTATATTTAAAAAAGGAAGAGCTTTATAAATGCTTGTAATATAAAGGATTAATAAAACAATAAAAAAAACAAGAAAAAAACGATTTGTTTTTCAGAAAAAGAATTTGAAATTTTGTAATCGTTTTGGTTTTGATTGAAAAATTTGAATTGATAAAATGAGTTCTGATCATGTCACTTTGTGGGACCGCTGTTTGAGCATTATTAAAGACAATGTAACGGATGAGATGTACAAAAATTGGTTTGTTCCCATCGTTCCGGATAGTTTCGAAAATAATGTATTTGTAATACAGGTACCTACTCACTTTTTCTATGAACATCTGGAGCAACAATTCCGTAATTTGTTGCTACATGTGTTATATCGTGTTTTTGGCCCTGGAGTACAATTGAAATATAAAGTTACTGTTGTAAGTAAAACACAAACTACGGTACAGATCGATGGGGCGGCCAAGCCGTTGAATTTTGACCATAAGAAAATGAAACCGGCCGAAGAAGTTCCCGATCCTTTTAAGCAACATGTTTACGAAGAACTCGATTCTCAGTTAAATCCGAATTATAATTTTGAAAATTATTGTTTGAGTCCCAGCAATCAGTTAGCCCGTACGGCAGGAGAAACCATTGCTGATAAGCCCGGTAAAAATGCATTTAATCCGTTCTTTCTTTTTGGTGAATCAGGTGTAGGTAAAACTCATTTGGTGCAAGCGATAGGGGTACGTATTAAAGAGCGTAATCCGTCGGCTCGCGTATTGTATATTTCTTCTCATCTTTTTCAGGTGCAGTATACAAATGCCGTTCTGAATCATAAAGTCAATGATTTTATAAATTTCTATCAGAGCATAGATGTGTTGTTGATAGACGATATTCAGGAACTGGCCAATAAAATACAGACTCAAAATACTTTTTTCCATATATTTAATCACCTGCATCAAAATAATAAGCAGTTGGTACTTACTTCCGATAGGCCTCCCGTATCATTAGAGGGTATGGTTCCCCGATTACTTACCCGTTTTAAGTGGGGATTGACGGCTAAGGTAGAGCGCCCTGATTATGAATTGCGTAAGAATATATTATTAAATAAAGTTCGTCATGATGGATTAGCAATTCCCGATGAAGTGATAGAATATATATCTCGCAATATAACCGACAATGTTCGAGATCTTGAGGGTGTCATCGTATCATTAATGGCTCATGCTACTATATTTAATCGTGATATTACGATCGATTTGGCTGAAAGAGTGTTAAGTACTTGCGTGCAAGTAGAGAAGAAACAAATTACGATAGAAAGTATAAAGCAAACGGTTTGTGACTTTTATGATATGGACCCGAAATTACTTCAAGCAAAGTCTCGTAAACGTGAAATTGTGCAAGCTCGTCAAATATCTATGTATCTTGCAAAAAAATATACCGATAGTTCTTTATCATATATAGGTACCACAATTGGTAAAAGAGATCATGCTACTGTGTTACATGCTTGTAAAACCATAAGTGAGCAGATTGGCATCGACAAAGCTTTACGAGCTAATGTTGCGGAAATAGAAGAGTTGTTGAAAAAATGAGATATAGCTGAAAATAATAAAAAGGCCGGGATCCAAGATCCCGGCCTTTTTATTATTTTCAGAATTTAAATCCTTGTTTTTTTATAATATCGAGGAAAACTTCAGAAAAGTGTTCGTTATTAGCTTTAGGATATCTTACATCTGTAAATACCTGCGCTAATGTTTCCTTGTTATTTTCGGTAATGAATTGTCGGTTTTCAGATAATGATTCTTTTTCATAATATAAACGATCGATATCTTCAGGAGTATAATCTTTGTATGTCTCGTAATGTATATTTGCTTCTAAAGGCAATCTTTCTACTTGTGGAGGAATAATCTCTGGATAGCCTACAGTAATAGTGGTTACAGGTATGACATATTTCGGAAGGTTTAAAACTTCGATAATTTGTGGTGCGTTATAAGTGGTCGTCCCTAAATAGCAGATTCCCAAACCGCATAATTCCGCCGCAGTACAAAATTGTTGAGCGACAATCATCGCATCGATTGCAGCCGTAAAGAAAGATTGAAAATTATCATAACCAGGCTTTGCATTGCGTAGTTCACACCATTTTATAAAACGGTTGAAATCTGCACAGAACGTAAGTACTACCGGAGCTGTTGTAACTGTTGGCTGGTTGAAATGAGCAGGAGCCAGTTTTTGCTTGTTATCATTGTCTCGAGTAATGATTACGCTGTAAAGCTGCATATTTCCAGTAGTGGATGTTCTGAAAGCAGTTTCCAGTAATTCGTTTAATAACCCTTCAGGAATTTCTTCATTTTTATATTTCCGAATGGTACGGCGCATTTTCAAATCTTCGGTTATCATAGTCCTTTTTTATTACAAATATAATCATATTCTGTTATATCTATTATCGTTTAAATAATTCGTTCTTTCATATTTTTTTTTAATCCTTTTTTATTACACTTGTAATGTATCCGTTCTATTTGTGTAAAAGTTTTATTGAAAAATTAAAAAGTAAAACATTTTTGATTTTTTATTTTGTTAATTATTTGATATATAATAATATAGTGTTTTAAACCGGATAACTTTGTGATTGTTGATAAATATTTTGTTATTTGTTTGTGTAAACAAAATGTTTTGTCTAAACTTGCAAAATCAAATTTTTTAATCAAGATCGAATACCATTTTATTTTATTAAATTTAAAAACACAAAAACTTATATTTTACTGTGGAACAAAAAATTTATACTTATGACGAGGCTTTCGAATCATCTTTGAAATATTTTGACGGAGATGAATTAGCAGCACGTGTGTGGGTAAATAAATATGCTTTGAAAGATTCTTTCGGACATATTTATGAATTGAATCCCGGTGATATGCACCGGAGACTGGCAAAAGAAATTGCCCGGATAGAGGAAAAATATAAAAATCCTTTGTCCGAGGAAAAGCTTATGAGTCTCTTTGAGAATTTTCAATATGTTGTTCCTCAGGGAAGCCCGATGAGCGGTATAGGAAATAATTTTCAGATCGGTTCTTTATCGAATTGTTTTGTTATCGGGATGGATGGTTCTGCCGATTCGTATGGTGGTATTATTAAGATCGATGAAGAACAGGTACAATTGATGAAAAGAAGGGGGGGCGTAGGTCATGACCTTTCACATATTCGTCCTAAGGGTACTCCGGTAAAAAATTCCGCACTTACTTCAACGGGCCTTGTTCCTTTTATGGAAAGATATTCCAATTCTACAAGGGAGGTGGCGCAAGATGGCCGTAGAGGTGCTTTAATGTTAAGTGTCTCTATAAAACATCCTGATTCTGAAGCATTTATCGATGCTAAAATGGCTGAAGGAAAAGTGACCGGTGCCAATGTTTCTGTGAAAATCAGTGATGATTTTATGAAAGCGGCGGTATCGGGAGAACCTTTTTTACAACAATACCCGGTAAATGCTAAAAATCCGAAGGTTACCAAGAGTGTAGATGCCCAGAAGATATGGAAAAAAATCGTACATAATGCATGGAAATCGGCTGAACCCGGGGTTCTTTTCTGGGACACGATCATTCGGGAATCTCTACCTGATTGCTATGATGATTTAGGTTTCCGTACGGTTTCAACCAATCCTTGTGGCGAAATTCCTTTGTGCCCTTATGATAGTTGTCGTTTGTTGGCGATAAATCTTTATTCCTATGTAGTTAAGCCATTTACAAAAGATGCATATTTCGATTTCGATTTATTCCGTGAACATGTAATACTTGCACAACGGATTATGGATGATATAATTGATCTCGAAATGGAGAAGATCGATAAGATTCTTGAAAAAATTGGTTCTGATCCCGAAATTGAGGAGGTTAAACAGACTGAGCGGTATTTATGGGAGAAAATAAGAACTAAAACATTGATGGGACGGCGTACCGGTGTAGGAACGACAGCTGAAGGAGATATGCTGGCGGCATTAGGTTTACAGTATGGGACCGAAAAGGCATCCGATTTTTCTGAATTTGTGCATAAATCATTGGCTTTAGCGGCTTATCGTTCTTCTGTAGAAATGGCTAAAGAACGAGGCGCTTTTGAAATATACGATGCTGCAAGAGAAAAAAATAATCCTTTTATGCTGCGGATAAAAGAGGCCGATCCCCAGTTATATGAGGATATGGTGAAATACGGGCGGCGTAATATAGCTTGCCTTACGATTGCGCCTACCGGTACGACAAGTTTGATGACTCAAACTACTTCTGGTATCGAACCCGTATTTATGCCAGTGTATCGTCGTCGTCGTAAAGTAAATCCGAATGATCCTAAAGTGAGAGTCGATTTTGTCGATGAATCGGGAGATGCTTTTGAAGAATACGTGGTATTTCATCATAAATTCGTTACCTGGATGAAAACCCAGGGATATGAAATAAAAAATAATTATACTCAAGATGAAATCGATGAATTAGTATCGAAATCACCATATTATAAGGCGACCTCAAATGATGTAGATTGGATGCAGAAAGTCAAGATGCAAGGTCGTGTACAGAAATGGGTAGATCATTCTATCAGTGTTACGATTAATTTACCGTCAGACGTAACCGAAGAGCTTGTCGGAAAATTATATGTCGAGGCATGGAAGTGCGGTTGTAAAGGTTGCACGGTATATCGCGACGGATCACGTTCGGGGGTATTGATTTCTGCGAAAAGCGATGATAAAAAAGATGGAAATATCGTACATATCGATCCTAAACGCCCGACAGAACTTGAAGCTGACGTCGTACGTTTTCAGAATAATAAAGAAAAATGGATTGCTTTTATCGGATTGAAAGACGGAAATCCTTATGAAATATTTACCGGTTTGGCCGATGATGAGGATGGAATCTTGATTCCCAAGAATATCGTAAAGGGGAAAATCATAAAAGCTGTAGATGAAGATGGAAATAAACGGTATGATTTTCAGTTTATTAATAAGAGAGGATATAAAACGACAATCGAAGGTTTGTCTGATAAATTTAATCCTGAATACTGGAATTATGCTAAACTCATTTCGGGAGTATTAAGATATGGGATGCCTATTGATCAAGTACTGAAACTTGTTTCTGGTCTCGAACTTGATAGTCAGTCTATTAATACTTGGAAAAATGGGGTTGAGAGAGCGTTGAAAAAATATCTTCCTAACGGTACCAAAGCTAGCGGACAAAAGTGTCCTAATTGTGGGCAGGAAACTCTTATATATCAGGAAGGATGTCTGATATGTACATCTTGCGGTACTTCGAAATGTGGATAATTTTAAGAACAACTGTTCATAATATGGAAAAGGCGAACCAATGTTCGCCTTTTTTTGTTTGAAGGGAACGAAAATGTCAGATTATTTAATTTGTTTTTGTAATTAAAAGTTTGAAAAAATCGTATCTTCATGGTATAAACTATAACCGCTGAAGAAAGTATAGTGTTATAATCAATAAAAATACCCGTTATGAAAATTATTTTTAATATCGAATATCATACTTTTTGGGGACAGATACTGTATATTTCAGGAAATTTACCGTCTTTAGGCGAATTTAAAGAGGAAGAGGCTGTTGCCATGCGGTATAATGGAAATGGTAAGTGGACTTATGAACTGGAAACGTCTGTGGGAGATTTACCGGTTGAATATCGCTACTTAGTAAAAGAGTATGACCGAGTTTATGATGTGGAGTGGGGGAAAAGTAGATTATTAAGTCCTGGCAATAAAGTGGGTAAGTGTGTTGTTTATGATTCATGGAGCCGACAACCTGATAATAAATCCTTTTTTTCATCGGCATTTGTTCATGGTATTTTTGCAAGACAGGACAAAAATGAGAACTTGCCTCCTTATCAACCGGGAACGTTGATTCTATATGTTTTTGCACCTATGGTGCAACCTGGTAATGCTGTGGGGGTTATAGACCGGTCTTCCGGTTGGAATACACAGAAAATACGAGTTCTCAATGATGCTCACTACCCTATATGGATGATTTCTATACCGGTAAAAGAAATTGATTTTCCCTATGAATTTAAGTTTGTGATTCTCGATAAAAACAATCATTCTTTACTTGCTTGGGAAGAAGGCGACAATCGTTTTGTAGATACGGTGAAACCCAGTGAGACCGAATGTGTGATTAAGACGGGTATGATGTTGAATGATCCTTTTCCAAAATGGAAAGGATCGGGTGTCGCTATTCCAGTATTTTCCCTTCGTTCAGAGAAAAGTATGGGAATAGGTGATTTTTACGATCTCCAGAAAATGGTCGATTGGGCTGCCGATACCGGGATGCAATTTATACAGATATTACCGGTTAATGATACCACGATGACACATACTTGGGTAGATTCTTATCCATATAATGCAAATTCGACGTTTGCGTTACATCCCAATTATTTGCGTGTAGAAGCTGTCGGAAGGTTGAAAGATAAAGATTCTGTGATTCGTTTCGAGAAAATAAGAGAAGAACTGAATGCTCTTTCCGAGATCGATTATGAAAGAGTAAGTTTGACCAAGGAAGCATATTTAAAAGAGATTTTTAAGCAGGACGGGGATGCATTACTACAGTCGGATGATTTTAAATTGTTCTTCAAAGAAAATTGTGAATGGTTAATACCCTATGCTGCTTTCTGTTATTTCAGGGATTATTATCATACTTCTGATTTTACATATTGGAAAGAATATTCTATTTATAACAGAACCGATATAGAGGAGTTCTGCGCTCCCGGTAATGTACACTATTATGATATTGCCTATCATTATTTTGTACAGTACCATTTGGCGAAACAGTTAAAGGAAACCCGAGATTATGCACATAAAAAAAGAGTTGTATTAAAAGGGGATATTCCGATCGGTATTAGTCGGAGTAGTGCCGATGCATGGTCGCATCCCGAGTTGTTTAATATGCATTCTCAAGCTGGTGCTCCACCTGATGCTTTTTCTGTAAAAGGACAAAATTGGGGATTTCCGACCTACAACTGGTATGAAATGGAAAGAGACGGGTATGCTTGGTGGAAAGCGCGATTCTGTAAGATGTCTGAATATTTCGACGCTTATCGGATCGATCATATTCTGGGCTTTTTCCGTATTTGGGAAATTCCTCAGTCCGAGGTAGAGGGCCTTATGGGACATTTCAATCCGGCACTTCCTTATTCTTATGAAGAAATGCAGTCGTTCGGTTTTTATTTTAATCTATTACGACATGCAAGACCTTATATACGGGAGTATATGCTTCCCGATTTTTTCGGTGAATACGTTGAAGAAGCTAAATACGAGTATCTTATTTCACATAATGAAAGCTATTCGTTAAAATCGGAATTCGACACGCAGAGAAAGATCGAAGAGTATTTTCATGATAAAACCGATGAAAAAAGCTTGAAGATAAAGGCAGCGCTTTTTGGTTTAGTTGCCGAAGTTTTGTTTGTTGAAGATCCTATACGTAAAAATCAGTTTCATCCCCGTATCTCTTCACAATATACCTATAGCTATAAAGACTTGTCAGATTATGAAAAATGGTGTTATGACCGATTGTATAATGAGTTCTTTTATCATAGGCATAATGAATTTTGGAAGCATGAAGCAATGAAAAAATTGCCACCCCTTATTTCTGCTACTCAAATGTTGCCTTGTGGAGAAGATTTGGGGATGATTCCACATAGCGTTCCCGAAGTTATGCAGGCTTTACAGATACTTTCTTTAGAGATACAGCGTATGCCTAAAGATAATTCCCATGAGTTTGCAAATACTTGGAATTATCCGTATTTATCGGTATGTACGACTTCTACCCACGATATGAGTAATATCAGAGCTTGGTGGGAAGAGGACCGTGGGCGTACACAACGGTTTTATAATGAGATTTTACAATTACCCGGCGAGGCTCCGTTTTATTGCGAGCCCTGGATTTGTGATAAAATAATTGATATGCAATTGCAGTCACCGTCGATGCTCGTTATTCTTCCTTTGCAGGATTGGTTATCAGTAGATAGTGATTTGCGTAGGGAGAATCCAACAGAAGAGCGTATAAATATACCTGCAAATCCACGACACTACTGGCGTTACCGTATGCACCTTACGATTGAAGATCTAATAAATGCGCAGGAGTTTAATAATAGATTAAAGAGAAAAATAATATATTTTTCCCGATAAAGAAACTATAGACATTTTTTATATAGATTAAATGTGATAATATCGTTGGATAGACATTTGGTGTTGGACGGAATTCAATATTTATCAGATAAAAACAGTCAGCGGACCTAATACGTGCCGCTGGCTATTTTTAATTGTAACATTAATTATTTGGATAGTTCTTTTAAATCTTTCAAAAATTTATAGATATCTTCTTCTGTGGTATCGAATGAGGTTACCAGCCTGATTTCATTGTTATTTTCGTTCCAAATATAGAAATTATATTTTTTCTGTAATTCCTCTATCAATTGTCGGTCCATTTTTACCAATATAACATTTGCTTCAGTTTTTTGGGTAAAAATAAATTTTCCGATATCATTTATACCTTCAACCAGTAAACGAGCCATATTATTAGCATGACGAGCGTTTTTTTTCCATAAGTTACTTTCGAAAAAGGGAATGAACTGGCAGGTCGTATATCTCATTTTAGAATATAGTTGGCAGGATTGTTTACGTATAAATTTTAATCCTTCTGATAATTCAGGACGAAAAGAGATGACGGCTTCCCCCATCATCATTCCATTCTTAGTACCTCCGAAACTAAGTATATCTACGCCACAATCGGTAATAAGTTCTTTGAAGGAAAGATTCAAAGAAACAGCAGCGTTTGATAATCGGGCTCCGTCGACATGTAGATACATGCCATACGGATGTATCAAATCGGCTATTGCATTTATTTCTTTAGGAGTATATACGGTTCCGAATTCGGTACATTCAGAAATATATACGACTTTGGGCTGGGAATGATGTACTTCACCGAATCCGTTAAGCTTTGAATAAATCAGTTCAGGAGTGAGTTTTCCATCTTGAGTTGGTATTTCTATTATTTGGCAACCTGTTTGAAAAACAGGTGCACCGCATTCATCCATAAAAATATGTGCCGATTCTGCCCCAATAATAGCATGATAGGTTTGTGTACAGGCTCTTAGGGCGACAGTGTTGGCCCCTGTTCCGTTAAACACGAAATAAGGATCGGCTGTTGGTCCAAAAGCGTTTTTTATGAGAGCGGTGGCTTTAGTTGTCCATTTATCATCTCCATAACCGGCCGCATGATCTTTATTAGCCGATTCTATAGCTTTCATAATTTCGGGATGTATTCCCGAATTGTTATCACTGGCAAAACTTCTCATTTATATATCATATTTTTAAAGATAAGAGACATTGCTTTTAAGTGTCTCTTTTTATATTTTATTTTGTTTGACTGTATAACCATTCTATTTCTTGGGGCCATAAAGTTTCATCGGGAGTTTCTAGGATTATCGGTATGTTGTCGAAACGAGAGTCTTTCATCATCGTACTAAAAACTTCTTTTCCCAGTTCTCCTTTACCTAAAGATTCATGTCGGTCGACATGAGATCCGACCTCTTTTTTAGAATCATTCAGATGTATTCCTTTTAGGAAATGAAATCCGATGATCGAATCGAATCTATCGAACGTTTTATTATATCCTTCTGGTGTAGATATATCATATCCTCCGGCAAAAGCGTGGCAAGTATCTATACATACGCCAATACGTGTTTTATCTTCCACTTTATCGATAATATGGGCGAGATGTTCAAATGCGAAACCTACATTACTTCCTTGTCCTGCAGTATTTTCGATTACGGCTGTTACTCCCGAAGTTTTGTTTAAAGCAATATTTATAGAATCGGCAATTCGGTTGAGACAAGTTTCGAGGGAAATAGCGTTTAAATGGCTTCCCGGATGAAAATTAAGCAATGAAAGACCTAATTGTTCGCATCGTTGCATTTCGTCTAAAAATGCCAGTCTCGATTTTTCTAATCCTTCTGTCTCAGGATGCCCCAGATTTATCAGATAACTGTCATGTGGCAAAATGTAATCGGGGGAGAAATCGAATTTTTTGCAGTTTTCTTTAAATATTTCTATATTTTTAGGAGATAAGGGAGCCGATTTCCACTGACGTTGGTTTTTGGTGAAAAGAGCAAAAGCTTTTGCTCCGATAGCTTTTGCATTTAAAGGAGCATTTTCTACTCCTCCCGAGATACTTACGTGGGCACCTATATATTTCATAATATTTATTTTTGTCTTTTTATTTGTCCGATACAAAACTAATCATTTTTATTCTGATTGGATAAAGCCCGATTGTATTTATTACCTTTAAATCGAAAAGATAATTTATCTTTGTTATTAAAATGATATAGGATGCTTGGAAAGAATAAAATTAAATATATACAGTCTCTTGCACAGAAAAAGGCAAGAATGCAAACCGGTTGTTTTGTTGCTGAAGGTAATCGGCTTGTAAATGATACGATTGGGTTATTCGATTGTGAACTTTTGGTGGCTACGCAAGATTGGTTGGCTACACATCAAAAAATTAAAGCGAATGAGATTGTCGTTGCCGATAAGAATGATATCGAAAAGGCATCTCTTTTGCGTTCTCCTCAAGATGTTATTGCAGTATATCGTATCCCCAGCCATTCATTAGATTTCGATGGGGTCAAAGAATCGTTATCCCTCGTATTAGATACTATACAAGATCCTGGTAATTTGGGTACTATCGTACGACTTGCCGACTGGTATGGAATAGAATATATATTTTGCTCTCCCGAGTGTGCAGATATATACAATCCGAAGACTGTACAAGCAACTATGGGAGCCATCTCGCGGGTAAAGGTATTGTATTTACCGTTGAAAGATTTGTTTGAGAAAGTAAAAGGAATACCTGTATATGGTACATTTCTCGATGGAAACGACATTTATTCTCAAAAATTATCGTCTTACGGAATGATAGTAATGGGGAATGAAGGAAATGGAATATCGAATGAACTTGAAATGTACATGACTCATAAGCTTTTTATTCCTAATTATCCTTATGGTCGTATTACTTCTGAATCGTTGAATGTCGGTGTAGCGACGGCTATTGTATGCGCCGAATTTAGAAGAAGGCAAATGTAAATTATAAGATACGTATAATATCGAGTTTGTCCTGGGATAACCGGTAAGTCATCCAATTTATCGAAATAAGAGAGTATAGTTCGCAATTATCTCCTTCTCTGGCAATATAATCATTGTATAGAGGGTTGAAAACTATTGCATTCCCAGCAGATAATAATTTATTTTCCTGTAATTGTATTTCCAATGTTTTTTCGAATGCTTTCAATTTTTCGCAAAATCCTTCTTTTGTAGCGATTAGTATTCCTTCACAAAAAGTAGTTAATGAAATTTCCCGTTGAAATGGGAGTGCAGAAACTATTTTTCGATTCTCTATATAAAGAATATGTTTGTTCAATAATATTCCGTTATAACATAGTTGGTGAGAAAAATAGCCTTTTTTCATTTTTATCGGTAGTTATTTATTTCCGGTAGAAGTTGCGATAGAATCATTGTGGGTATCGACAGGTTTCTGTATTTTCGGTTTTTTATATCTACTGCGTAAAAGAGATAAATTATTTATGTACATGCGTGTATTTTCCGGTTGTGATGGGACCATAATACTTCCGAATATTTTATCTATTTTGCGAGCCGAATCTCCTGAAATACTTAAAGAATAATTCCCATCGAAACTAATATTGGCTGAAGTATATTTAACAGACTGATCTTTGTATTTTAATGCCAGTATCGCTTTCGGTAAATCGGTTGTGTTAATAGGAAGCATTCCGAAGTTGAATTTAAAAGTAAATATATCTCTTTCCCGAAAATTTTCATCAGATTTGATGTCAAATGCAAATACTTGCTTTGCATACTGAGGTTCGAATATAAATTTAGATGGTCTTTTCCATATATTTACGCTGTCACCCGGACGTGACATGGGCTGGGTATTCTCGTTGGCCAAAAGAGTATTTACTTGTTCTTCTTGTTTTTTTAATCGTTGTATTACATTCTCATATACTTTTATATATGCATCCAGATGATGACCATACCACATAAGAGAAGTGTCGAATTGCGCTTGTGTCGTATTATGCTTTTGTAATATAGATTCTCGTAATGCTTTTTTCTGTTCCTCGGTATTATATTGTGAATAATTTATATCTATAAGTCCTTCTGATTTATGTACGTCTACCAATAGATCTTCCATTTTTTTAGGAGAGAGAACTCCATCAGGGGTTCTGTCACAAGCTGAAAATGCAATCAGGATAAACAATGAAAAAAACATTATATGGAAAGACGTTTTCATCACGAAATTTATTTATTCAGTTATGTGTTTTTTATTATGGTCTTCACTCGACAAGTATTTTCTGTAAAATAATAAAACCAGGATAACACCTATCGAGATTGCCGAATCGGCGATATTGAATACCGGACGGAAAAATTCAAATGAGTCTCCACCCACAAATGGGATCCAATCGGGCCAATAAAAACGAAATAAGGGGAAATATAACATATCAACCACTTTACCGTGGAATAAAGTTCCGTAGCCGCCTCCTTCGGGAAGAAAAGTTGCTATAAACGGGGCAGGAGGGTTATCGAAAATTACACCGTAAAAGATACTATCGATAATATTACCTGCGGCTCCTGCTAAAATAAGCGCTACACAGATTACATATCCGGTTTTGACTTCTTTTTTTACCAGTTTAAATAAATAATAGCTAATGAAGCCTACAGCCAGAATACGGAATACACTTAAAAAAAGCTTACTGATAATCTCTATTCCGAAAGCCATTCCGTTGTTTTCTACGAATAATATGTAAAACCAGTCGGTAACGCGTATATCTTGTCCTAAATACATGTGGGTTTTTACCCAAAATTTGGTAATTTGATCTATAAGCAATACCAATAATATCACTATTACCGAGATTTGTCCTTTTGTAAGTTTCATTGTTTTATTATCGAAATGATCGGGTATATGACCTGTCAATTAATTACCTATGAAAAAACAATCCGATATCTCCAGGTACACAAAAGCCCCTGATTAAAACATCGGATTGTCTTTTTTCATATAAATATTTTTGTTTTGATACGAAATTTATTTATGTCCTTTTTTAGCATCGATACTTAGTGTTGCATGCGGAACTGCTCTTAGTCGTTCTTTGGGTATCAGTTCTCCGGTTTCCCGACAGATACCGTATGTTTTATTTTCGATTCTGACCATTGCCGCTTGCAAATGTTGTATAAACTTCATTTGGCGTTGAGCCAACTGTCCGGCCTCTTCTTTTGAAAGAGTCGCGGCTCCTTCTTCCAATACTTTAAACGTAGGAGATGTGTCTGAGGTATCGTTTCCATCGGTATTCATGATGGCCGCTTTCAGCAAGTCATAATCTCTATACGCTTTTTCGAGTTTTTCGCGGATTATTTCCCGAAACTCGTCTAATTCTGCATCTGAATATCGTGTTTTCGTACTCATAATTTTACAGTTTTTGGTTAAGCAATATTCAAGTCTGTTATTTTAATCTATAACATAGAAACCAATAGGTTGTTCGCTGTACGAATGTAAAGAAATTACCTTAATATACAAAACGTAGCGTGGTATATTTCATCTAATTCATACTTTGATAATCGATACTGGTAGTTTCAGACCGTCGAAATCGAGGTCTGTAATTTCGCCAGGTAGTTCCATGGTTATCTCTATTGTATTGGCCAACACTTGTTTGGCAATATAATCTTTATAGTCTTCTACTGCAGAATTTGTTTCTGGGTTGGATGATACATATACTTTTATTTTATCAGTAATATCCAAACCGCTCGATTTCCTGATATTTTGTATCCGGTTAACCAGTTCACGGGCGATACCTTCACGTTTCAATTCTTCGGTTACTGTAATATCGAGAGCGACGGTGATTCTGCCTTCGTTTGCAACGAGCCATCCGGGGATGTCTTCCGAAATTATTTCTACATCTGATAATTCAATTGTTGCTTGTTGATTTTCAATTTCAAACGTAAAAGTACCGGCATTTTCAAACATTAAAATATCTTCCTGAGACATTGAAGAAATGGCGGTAGCCAATTGTTTCATAATTTTACCGTATCTCGGACCTAATTTTTTGAAATCAGGTTTAATACGTTTTACCAATATTCCGGCGGCATTGTCCACAAACTTCATTTCTTTTACGTTTACTTCGCTTAATATAAGCGGTTTTACGGCTTCGATATGTTTTTTCTGACCTTCGTCGAGAACCGGAATCATAAGTGTGGTTAGCGGTTGACGCACTTTGATATTGACCTTTCGGCGTAAAGCAAGTACCATAGAAGTTATATCCTGTGCGATTTTCATTTGTTCCTCGAGTTCTTTGTCTATGTATTCTGTATGGGACTCAGGGAAGTGTGCGAGGTGGACCGAATCTGAAGCTCTACCCGTCGATGTTGTCAAATCGGTAAATAATCGATCTGCAAAGAAAGGAGCAATGGGAGCCATTAACATCGATACGGTCTCGAGACAAGTGTACAATGTCTGATATGCCGACAGTTTATCTTTATCCATTACACCACCCCAAAATCGTTTACGGTTGAGTCGAACATACCAGTTACTCAAGTTATCGTTCACAAAATCCGAGATTGCACGGCCGGCGCGGGTCGGTTCGTAATTTGCGTAATGTTCGTCTACTTCTTTAACTAAGGAATTTAATAAAGAGAGTATCCACCGGTCGATTTCAGGGCGTTCATTTACGGGTATGTCCGGTTCGCTATAACTAAATCCATCTACGTTTGCGTACAATGCAAAAAATGAATATGTATTATATAAGGTTCCGAAAAATTTACGACGTACTTCCTCTATTCCTTCCAAATCGAATTTAAGATTATCCCAAGGTGATGAATTGGTAATCATATACCAGCGCAATGGATCTGAACCGTATTTTTCGATCGTAGAAAAAGGATCTACGGCATTGCCCAGGCGTTTCGACATTTTATTTCCGTTTTTATCTAAAACAAGACCGTTCGAAACAACTGCTTTATAAGCTACGCTATCGAATATCATGGTTGCCAAAGCATGTAATGTAAAGAACCAACCGCGAGTTTGATCTACGCCTTCTGCGATAAAATCGGCTGGATAAACTTCCCGGTTATCAAAAATTTCTTTGTTTTCGAAAGGATAATGTATTTGAGCATAGGGCATAGCACCCGAATCGAACCAAACGTCTATCAGATCGCTTTCCCTTTTCATCGGTTTCCCCGAGGGAGAGATAAGTATAATATCATCTACATAAGGCCGGTGCAGGTCTATTTTATCATAATTTTCTGTACTATAATCTCCCGGGGTAAATTGGGGGTATGGGTTTTCTTTCATCACACCCGCAGTGATTGCTTTTTCTATTTCGTTGTATAGCTCTTCTACCGAACCGATACATATTTCTTCTGTTCCATCTTCTGTTCGCCAAATCGGTAAAGGAGTACCCCAATACCGGCTACGTGAGAGATTCCAATCTTGCAAGTTCTCGAGCCATTTCCCAAAACGTCCGCTTCCGGTAGATTGAGGTTTCCAGTTTATAGTATTATTCAGTTCTATCATGCGTTCACGACAAGCGGTAGTACGTATAAACCAACTGTCGAGAGGATAATATAATACGGGTTTGTCTGTGCGCCAGCAATGAGGATAACTATGTACGTGTTTTTCTATTTTAAAGGCTTTATTCGACTGTTTCAACATTACCGAAATGTCGATATCGAGAGTGGTATCGTCTTCTTTTAATGAACTGTCATAGGCATTTTTTACATAACGTCCTGCAAATTCTTTATAAAGATCGACATTCACACAATTTTTAACGAACTCGGGATCAAGATCTTCAATTGCGTAAAATTTACCGCTCATATCTACCATCGGACGCTGGTTTCCGTCTTTATCGATCATCATCATCGGAGGAATGCCGTTAATTTTAGCTACTCGATTATCATCTGCACCAAAAGTAGGAGCAATGTGTACGATGCCGGTGCCTTCTTCTGTAGTAACAAAATCACCTGGTATTACTCTAAAAGCGCCTTCTCCAGGGTTTACCCATGGTATTAACGGCTCATATTCCATTCCTACCAGATCGTTACCGGTATATTCGGCTACGACTTTATAGGGTATGAGTTTATTTCCCGGTTTATAATTTTCGAGTTCGAGATCTTCAGCTTTAGTATTGAAAAGCGTATGTAATAGATCTTTGGCGACAACTACACTGATAGGTGCTCCGGTGTAAGGGTTATAACTTTGTACAACTACGTAACTTATGTTCGGCCCAACACAAAGGGCTGTATTCGAAGGAAAGGTCCAGGGGGTAGTGGTCCAAGCAAGAAAATAAGGTTCCCCGAAATTTTTCATTTCCGGTTTCGGGTTTTTCATTTTAAACTGACCGATACAAGTCGTATCTTTTACATCGCGGTAACAACCTGGTTGGTTCAGTTCATGTGTACTTAAACCTGTTCCTGCGGCGGGTGAATATGGTTGTATAGTATATCCTTTGTACAAAAGATTTTTTTTGTAAAGTTGCTTTAATAACCACCACAATGTTTCGATATAGCGGTTATCGTATGTAATATACGGGTTGTGCATATCTACCCAATAACCCATTTTATGGGTAAGGTCTTCCCATTCATGTGTATATTTCATGACATCTTTACGACAGGCAGCATTATAATCTGCAACCGAAATCGTTTTGCCGATATCTTCTTTCGTAATTCCTAAAGCTTTTTCTACGCCGAGTTCTACTGGTAATCCGTGCGTATCCCATCCGGCTTTACGTTTTACATGAAAGCCTTTCATGGTTTTATAACGGCAAAAAATATCTTTTATAGATCGTGCCATTACATGGTGGATTCCCGGCATTCCGTTTGCTGAGGGAGGACCCTCGTAAAAAACAAATGACGGACAACCTTCACGCGTTTCCAAACTTTTATGGAATACATCATTTTCATCCCATGTCTTTAGCACTTCTTTGTTAATCTCTGACAAATCGAAGTGTGAATATTCGGCAAATTTCTTATTCATATTTTGATCCTAATATATCTTCTTTCAAAAATTGCGACGAAGGTACGAAAAATAGGTGAAAAACGGAAATGCGTATAATAAATAATTACCGAAGATTATTCGGTAGCATGGTCTTAAAATCCAAACAAATAGGTATTACGAAATGCCGCAGCTTTAGCTGCGGCATTTCGTAATACCTATGTAAGTAAAATTCAAGTATTTTTATTATCGGCCTTTTTTAAAATTCTTAATTTATAGAAAAACCATATGGCCGAAATACCTGTAATTGCTATACTTATTGTTACAGAAGTTGCATAAGGTAACCCTATACCGATCGGGTCGAAGAGAATATAGGCGAGTACTACGGTCATCATAAATAGTGCGGGGATAAGGGTAACCCAATAAAATTTATTTTTTTTCGTAAGATATACCGTAATTGCCCAAAGAGTAAATACAGCCAATGTTTGGTTACTCCAGGCAAAATATCTCCAGATAAGTTCGAATCCGTCTTTATCGGCGAGACTGTAAATTAAAATTGCAATCGCAATTATGAAAATAGGAATACAGATAATCAATCGTTTTATAATACTTCGCTGATCGTAATGTATAAAATCAGCAACGATGAGTCTTGCCGATCTCAAGGCGGTGTCGCCTGAGGTAATCGGTGCAGCAATGACACCTAATATTGCAAGAAATCCTCCGAATACACCCAGCCATCCTTCCGATATTTTTTGTACTATAACGGCTGCTTTTCCGTTTATGTCCGATTCATGCCCGGTAACACCAAAAGTTTGCTGGCCTTCGGGACTAAAAAAATAAGTGGCTGCCGCTGCCCAAATAAGTGCTACGATACCTTCGGTAACCATAGCTCCGTAGAAAATGGGGCGTCCTTGTTTTTCATTGGTCATACAACGTGCCATTAGAGGTGATTGTGTCGCATGAAAACCCGATATTGCTCCGCAGGCTATGCTTATAAAAAGCATTGGAAATATGGGAGATTCTGCTGCTTGTGGATGCATATTTTTCAATCCGTCGGTGATTTCAGGAATATCCGGAAATTTTATGAGTAAAACACCTAATATGCCTATAGCCATAAATAAAAGTGCGACTGCAAATAAGGGATAAATTCGCCCAATGATTTTATCGATAGGGAAAAGGGTCGCGATAATGAAATAAATAAAAATTACATATATCCAAAAAGTACTGTTTAAATGTTCTGGAGTAAGCATGGCGAGCAACTCAGCAGGTCCGGCTACGAAGACTGCGCCGACGAGAATCATGAGAATTACGGTAAATGCGCGCATGATTTGTTTGGTTGTTAAACCAAGGTATCGACCTATTGTTTCGGGTAAACTTTCACCATTATGACGTAATGAAATCATCCCTGCGAGATAATCGTGCACAGCTCCGGCAAAGATAGTACCGAAAACGATCCATAGGAAAGCGGAGGTTCCGTAACGGGCTCCCATAATGGCCCCGAAAATGGGACCTAATCCCGCGATATTTAAAAATTGTATCATGAATATTTTCCACTTAGGGAGAGGAACGAAATCGACACCGTCAGGATTGGCGACAGCAGGTGTTTTTCTATTTGGTTCGATTCCGAAAATGCGTTCAATAAGAACTCCGTAAATAAAATAACCTGTGATAAGAATCAGCAGGGCGATGCAAAAAGAGATCATAATAAGATTTGGGTTTAAAAAATTATTTTGACAATGATGCGGCTAATGCTTCGGCACATCGTTCGCCATCGATTGCTGCAGAAACGATACCACCTGCATATCCGGCACCTTCTCCGCATGGGTATAAGCCTTTTATCGTGATGTGTTCTAATTTTTCCTTGTCTCGGGGAATGCGTATCGGAGAAGAAGTTCTACTTTCTACTCCTATCATTAATGCTTCCCTGGTTAAAAAACCTTTCGATATTTTACCGAAATATTTAAATCCTTCTTGTAAACGGGTGGTTATAAATTCCGGCATCCAAAAATGAAGGGGAGAGGCAATGACTCCCGGAGTATATGAAGTTTCCGGAAGATCGAATGATCCTTTACGGGTTACGAAGTCTGTCATTCGTTGTGCCGGGGCGGTTTGTTTGCAATTCCCGTTTACATAACACAATCTCTCGAGTTCTTCTTGGAATTTCATTACGGCTAAATTTCCATGTATTGAATAGTCGGGAATATCTTCAGGTTTTATCTCTACCACCATTCCCGAATTTGCCCATTTCGATCCTCGGTGTGAAGGCGACATTCCGTTTACGACTATTTGTTCGGGGCCACTTGCCGCTGGTACGATAAAACCTCCTGGACACATGCAGAAGGAATATACTCCTCTTCCTCCGATCTGTGTTACAAAATTATATTCTGCCGCCGGAAGGTATTTCCCTCGTCCGTTTGGGTTATGATATTGTATTTGGTCGATAAGATCCTGAGGGTGTTCGAGGCGTACGCCTACGGCTATACCTTTAGCTTCTATGGGAATACCCGAATTGTATAGATGATAATATACATCACGGGCCGAATGTCCAGTTGCCAGAATTACTTTACCAGTATATATTTTTCCTTTGTGAGTTTCTATTCCTATTATTTCTCCGTTTTTTATGATGAGTTTATCCATGCGGGTATCGAAGTGAACTTCTCCACCTGCAGAAATAATCTGGTTACGTATGTTTTCGATTATCGACGGTAATTTATCGGTTCCTATATGTGGATGTGCATCTGATAGAATAGAAATGCTGGCTCCGTGTTGACAAAGAATATGAAGGATGCGGTTTACCGATCCTCTTTTTTTACTTCGGGTATAAAGTTTTCCGTCTGAGTATGCGCCTGCACCACCTTCACCAAAACAATAGTTTGATTCGCTGTTTACTGTTTGGTTACGACTGATAAGGGCAATGTCTTTTTTTCGATCATGTACATTTTTCCCCCGTTCAATAATAATGGGACATATCCCGAGTTCTATCAGACGTAATGCTGCAAATAATCCGGCTGGTCCTGCACCTACGACGATAACTCTTTCTTTTTCTTCTACGTTAGGGTAAGTTATGCGCTTAAACTCATCGTCATCGGGAATTTCGTTTATATAGGCTCTTACAGAAATGTTTACGTATATAGTCTTTTGGCGCGCATCAATCGAGCGTTTCAACGTATGAACTGCTTTTATAGAATTTAAATCGATGCCACGACTTTTACTGATATATTGTGCGATAACCTGTTCAGAAGCTGCCTGTTGCGGCAGAAGCCTTAACTGTATTTCTTTTATCATTTTTAATTGGTTATGTTTATCCGAATAGTTGTCTGAAAGCTTCTTCTACTTTTTTTACAGGGATAATCTCGATGTTAAGTTTTTTCGAATCGAATCCTTTCAGATTATTATATGGAATAACAATGTGCCCGAATCCTAATTTTTCGGCTTCGAGAATTCTTTGCTCTATCCGATTTACCGGTCTTATTTCTCCCGAAAGTCCTACTTCTCCTGTCATACAGGTTTGGCCTTCAATAGCTACATCCATATTTGAGGAAAGTATGGAACTTATAATCGCCAGATCCATAGCCGGATCATTTACTCTTAAACCGCCTGCAATATTTAAGAATACGTCTTTTTGTGCCAGTTTAAAACCGACTCGTTTTTCGAGAACCGCTAAGAGCATATTCATACGTCTCAGGTCGAATCCAGTTGCAGAACGTTGAGGAGTCCCATAGGCAGCAGTACTTACCAATGCCTGCGTTTCGATCAGGAAAGGCCGGATTCCTTCAATCGCGGCTGCGATAGCTACACCGCTTAGTCCTTCATGATTTTGTGATAGTAATAATTCCGACGGGTTACTTACTTCCCGGAGTCCGTTTTGTCGCATTTCGTAAATACCCAACTCTGCTGTGCTTCCAAAACGGTTTTTTATCGAGCGTAATATACGGTACATATAATGTTGATCTCCTTCGAATTGTAAAACAGTATCCACAATATGTTCCAGAACTTTTGGTCCAGCGATACTGCCTTCTTTATTAATATGTCCGATGAGGATAACCGGGGTTCCCGTTTCTTTTGCGAATTTTAAAATCGATGCTGAACATTCCCGTACTTGGGATACACTACCGGGAGAAGATTCGATAGTTTCAGTTGAAATGGTTTGTATCGAATCGATAATGACGATATCTGGTTTTGTATTTTTAATGTGTACGAAAATATTTTCGAGGGAAGTTTCGCATACGATATAACAATCCGCATTGGAACTATCTAACCGGTCGGCTCGTAGTTTCAATTGTCGTGCACTTTCTTCTCCGGATATATAAAGTATTTTTTTATCAGCTATTCCCAAAACAGTCTGCAATACAAGTGTAGATTTGCCGATTCCAGGCTCGCCGCCAATAAGAACCAGTGATCCCGGAACCAAACCGCCCCCTAATACCCGGTTTAGTTCAGTATTATGCAGGTCGATACGTACTTCCTCGCTGGTAACGATTTCGTGAAGCCGTAGCGGTTTTATTTTTCGATTCTCTTCAGAGACATAGACTGTTTTATTTACTGGTTTTTTTGTTAAGACTTCTTCGACATAAGTATTCCATTCTCCACAAACGGGACATTTCCCGATCCATTTTGGAGAATCGGCGCCACAACTGCTGCATACATATACCGATTTATTTTTTGCCATTCTTCTAATTTCTGGTTGATAAGGCAAATATATTACTTTTTATAAAAACACAGGGATTATCGTATAATAAATAACTTGTTTTACAAGCTCCCTATATCTTGTATTACTCGGTATTAGGGCAAAAAAATATGAGTTCAAAAAAATGCTCAGAATTAATTAACGGTTATTTCTTTACTCCAGGTAAGTCCGCTGATATCGGTAAGAATCAATACATATTTACCTTTAAGAAGATTTTGTATTTTGGGATCTCGAATCTTTATTTCGGCTTTACTTCCGAGAGGGATTACTAAACTGTGTTTTCCCGGTTTGATTTTTGCGACATATTTGTTTATAATATTTTGGGGTGGGAATTCAGCCAGTTCATCTCCGTTTTTTTGGTATACAATATTTCCATTAGGGGCTTTTAAAGTTAATCCAATTAAAAAAGATCCGTATACGTCTACTCCTTCGGTGCGGTATATTGTGAATGAGAGAGTCTCATTTTTAATGGCACTTTCGGTTATTTCAATTTTGGGCTTTACCGATTTGTTATGTAGTTTTCCCCATACACCACCGTGAAAAACCTGATTGGTGAATAGTGAGAAACCAAATACTAACACTGTACCCGATAAGAATACTTTTTTTAATATTTTATCATTTACAGGCAGTGCACCAGAAGTAATCCAGGGGATGTATTTGTTTTTTTGAAAAAATTGAACTTTGTTTGATAGCAATGCATCTAATGAATATTTACCACCTCCGGTAAAAAATAGTGTGAATCCTGCAGCCATTCCTAAAATACCGATTTGCCACTCATCTAAACAGGTTGTTCCTAACCATCCCGATCCCGAGAGTATACCGACTGCAAGTAGAAATATACCGATGCTCATCAATCGGGTTAAAAAACCTAACATGAATAATAAACCGACAATACCTTCGATGATTGTAAATATGATCATTGCCCACCAAAGTAAATCGGGGTTACTTACCAAATATTCTATTATTGGTTTTATTCCGATCGAATTAGGTAAGAAGTGGTTGAATTTTTCACCTATATATCCGGGATCGTCAGGAATTAGTTTATTTTCAAGAACTACTCTTCTCCAGAATGCCGAAAAATAGGTCCATCCTACAATTAATCTTAATGATAAAGTAAACATTCCCGACAGGGCATAACTGCCAATTTCATCTTTTTTGTTTAAGTTTCCCATAATATTCTATATTTTCATATAAATATAAATTTTATTTTTTAATAATATGGTGTATATATTTATGTTATTGAAAAATAAGATAAATAAACAATAGTTAATGGTAAAAGCTTATTGCATGCATGCCGCATGATTTTATACATTTTCCGCATTCGATGCATTTTTCCTCGGAGATTTGTGGTAATTGGTTCCCGACTTGTGAAATAGCTTCTTTAGGGCACATTTTTATAAGGGGACAACGATGATTTTGTGGACAAAGGTCTGGATTTATTTTAATTGCCATGTTGTTATTATTTATTGAAAATATTGTTTTACTTGAGTTGTTTCTCAAATATCATTGCAAATATACAAATATTTTCTTGTAGAAAAATATTCTATTGGAAAATAAATATGTTAAATTAAGTAATGAGAAAAAATGTAAGTCGAAAAAATCAACTTCTTATTTTTTAACTTACAGCGTGTAAGTCTATAAATAAATATCATTCAATAAACTTGAGATTATTATTTTTTCTATCAGGGAATAAGGATAACTTTTCTTCTTTTACTACTGAACTGTAAATTACAGCAAGGGGCTATCCGACTTTTTGGACAGCCCCTTAGTATTTAAAAATTCAATACGATATTATTCGTCGAGTAAAATATCAAGAATTTGACATGCCGCTTTAGAAACAGAACTACCCGGGCCGAATATTGCAGCTACACCCGCTTCATATAAGAAATTATAGTCTTGTGCGGGTATTACACCACCAGCAATTACGATTATATCTTCTCGACCGAGTTTTTTAAGTTCTTCGATTACTTGGGGTACCAATGTCTTATGTCCTGCAGCCAAGGAAGATACTCCTAAAACATGTACGTCGTTTTCAACAGCTTGCCGTGCAGCTTCTGCCGGGGTTTGAAATAATGGGCCCATATCGACGTCAAATCCACAATCGGCATAACCTGTCGCAACCACTTTTGCACCGCGGTCGTGTCCGTCCTGGCCCATTTTTGCGATCATGATGCGGGGTTGACGACCTTCTTTTTTCGCGAATTTTTCGGCCAGTTGAGTTGCCCTGATAAAATCGGCATCTTGTTTTGTTTCTGAAGAATACACGCCTGAAATAGTTCTTATAATTGCTTTATAACGTCCTACGACAACTTCGCAGGCATCAGATATTTCTCCTAAAGTAGCTCTTACTTTTGCTGCTTTTACGGCAAGGTCGAGCAAATTTCCTTTTTTTGTTTTTACACATTCTGTAATTGCAGCTAATGCTTCTTTTACAGCGTTTTCGTCACGGTGAGCTTTTAAGTCGTTGAGACGTGCGATTTGCTGTTTTCGTACCGAGGTATTATCCACTTCGAGAATATCGATCGGATCTTCTTTCTCGAGACGATATTTGTTTACGCCGACAATCGTTTGTTTACCGGAGTCGATTCGGGCTTGTGTGCGGGCGGCAGCTTCTTCGATCCGTAATTTAGGTAATCCCGTTTCGATAGCTTTCGCCATACCGCCGAGTTTCTCGATTTCCTGAATGTGTTCCCAGGCTTTATGCGCCAATTCGTTAGTCAGCCATTCTACGTAATATGATCCTGCCCAAGGATCTACCTCTTTAGTTACATACGTTTCTTCTTGTATATATATCTGGGTATTACGGGCGATACGAGCTGAAAAATCGGTTGGCAGAGCAATCGCTTCATCGAGGGCATTGGTATGTAGCGATTGCGTATGACCTTGTGCTGCACCCATTGCTTCTATACAAGTACGTCCTACATTATTAAAGGGATCTTGTTCGGTCAAAGACCATCCCGAAGTTTGTGAGTGAGTACGCAACGCTAATGATTTAGGATTTTTAGGATTGAATTGTTTTACGATTTTCGCCCACAACATACGTGCAGCACGCATTTTAGCAATTTCCATAAAATAATTCATTCCAATTGCCCAAAAGAATGATAACCGGGGGGCAAATGAGTCGATATCCATTCCGGCATTTACTCCGGCTCTCAAGTATTCAAGCCCATCGGCCAATGTGTAAGCCAGTTCTATATCGGCAGTTGCGCCGGCTTCTTGCATATGGTAACCCGAAATAGAGATCGAATTGAATTTAGGCATATATTGCGAAGTAAATTCAAAAATATCGGCGATAATACGCATCGAGAATTCGGGAGGATATATGTATGTATTACGTACCATAAATTCTTTCAGAATATCGTTCTGAATCGTACCGGCCATTTCTTCCAGTTTGGCACCTTGTTCGAGTCCGGCATTGATATAGAAAGCCATGATTGGTAAAACAGCACCGTTCATGGTCATAGATACAGACATTTTATTCAAGGGTATTCCTTCGAAAAGTACTTTCATGTCTTCGAGGCTGCAAATGGAAACGCCGGCTTTACCTACGTCTCCTACTACACGTTCGTGATCGGCATCATATCCCCGGTGTGTCGCAAGATCGAATGCCACCGACAATCCTTTTTGGCCTGATGCTAAATTTCGTCGATAAAATGCATTCGATTCTTCTGCTGTTGAAAATCCGGCATATTGACGTATCGTCCATGGACGCATTGCGTACATACCACTGTACGGCCCTCTTAAAAAAGGTGGTAAACCAGCTACATAGTTAAGATGTTCCATACCTTCGAGATCTTCTTTGGTATAGATGGGTTTTACCGGGATTAATTCCGGAGTAAGCCATGTCGGCTGTTCCGATTTTGGTGCGTTATTATTACAGTTTGAAACTGTAAACGCATCAGTTGTTATATTTATATTTTTGAAATCAGGTTTCATTTTTCTGTGTCTTTCGATTAAATTGATAATTTAGCGTTAAATGCCTGCAATGTTTCGAGTACGTTACTGCGTACATTTATAAATTGGTCTATGCCTTGAGATTTCAATTCTTCCATGCACTCGGGAGCTCCGGCGATAACCAGAATAGCTTTGTCTCCTAGTACTTTTTGGGCTTCGGGTGCTAATGTCGCGTATTCTTCATCACTCGAACAAAGAACGACGATATCGGCTTTGGCTTTTATTGCGGCATCGACGCCTGCTTGTATAGTATCGAAACCGAGATTGTCGATAATTTTATATCCAGCGCAAGCGAAGAAGTTACTAGAAAATTGTGATCGAGCCAGACGCATTGCCAAGTTTCCGATTGTGAGCATAAACACGTTGGGACGTTTGCCTGATTTTTCTGTTGCCAGTCTTAATGTTTCGAAGTCACTCGCTCCGCGGCTGAAATTGAGGGTGGGGAAGTCAGGAATACATCCATGTGATTTGCAACCGCAACCATTCGATTCTTTTTTAATCTTTTGAAAGGCGGTTTCGTTGAAGTTAGGGTACTGGTTCGTTCCCAAAAGAATTTCTTTTCGTTTGGCAATAGCAGCGTGTCTTGCTATTGATGAGGCATTGATCTGATCTTGTATAAATCCACTTTTCAATGCCTGATAGAATCCGCCTTTATCTTCTGTTTCGAGGAATAGTTTCCACGCTTGTTCTGCGATCGATACGGTAAGATTTTCTATATAATAAGATCCTGCTCCAGGATCGACTATTTTATCGAAATGAGATTCTTCTTTTAATAAAAGTTGCTGATTTCTGGCAATCCTTTCCGAGAAATCATCAGGCTCTTTATAAGTAATGTCAAAAGGTGTTACCGTAATAGAGTCTACACCCGATAATGCTGCAGACATAGTTTCGGTTTGAGAACGTAATAAATTTACATGCGCATCATAAATTGTCATATTAAATTGTGAGGTTTGTGCATGTATTTTCATTTTGGGAGCACAACTGCAAGCAGGTGAATAGGCCGATACGATTTGTGCCCAAAGCATTCTGGCGGCTCTGAATTTGGCGATTTCCATAAAATAATTAGAGGAAATGCCGAAGTTGAATTTAATTTTTTTAGCAACATCATCTGCACTCAAGCCTGCGTCGGTAAGAGAGGATAGCCATTCGTTTCCCCAAGCAAGTGCAAATCCGAGTTCTTGGGAAATATAAGAACCCGCATTATTTAGCAGATATGCGTCTACAGAGAGTATGCGATATTTGGGCAATCCTGCGGCTGCTTTAATAAGATCTGCAGCTAATGAGGCTATGCCTTCGAAGTCGCGACCATGTTTCAGCAAACGTTTAAAAGGATCATAGTTAATCGAACCCTTTGTTTTTTGTGTATCAATTTTTTGTTGTTTAAAATACTCACTAAGAATTTCCACTAATTTTTTTGCATGTTTTACGCATGAGTGAAAATTGAGTTCTGTTGTTTCAGGATCGATACCTTTTAGCAAAAGGGCGATTTTCTCGGAAGTGATATTTTCTGCTTGTAGATGGAATCCGATCGAATTGATACCTTTACCCAATATTTCTTTTGCTTTTGAGTTTGCTGATATAACATCGGTAACCTCTATTTCTTGTCTGATAAGCCAGTCGTTGTTATCTTTTGTTCCTCTGATATAGGGATATTCACCCGGTTTAGAGTTTGTTATTCTCAGGTTTTCGGTATCTTCTGCCCTATACATAGGTTTTACACTGAAACCTTCGTTTGTGCGCCACACGAGTTTCTTATTAAAGTCGGCGCCCTTCAGGTCTGCTGTCACTTTTTCCATCCATTCTTCGGTACTAACCGGGGGAAATTGGTCGAACAGCTTTTCTCTACAATCTGCCATAGTGTTTGTCTGTTAGTTTTTTGTGATTTAAGTACAAAAAGACTTTCTTCGCCGTTGCCATATAGTCCTATTCTATAAAGGACGGTTTTCCGGCAATTTTTTATTTTGCCGGTGCGAAAGACCTACACAAAAATAGGTATTCCTTTTTAATAAAGAAATTTTTCTATAATAAAAACAATGAAATGATGTGTTTTTGGTACCGTTTTACAAGATAGAATATAACATCAATTTTTAGATCTTATCCATTTTAGCAGATCATGATAATTGTTTTTCTTTCCGTACATCAATATTCCGATACGATAAACGCGTCCTGATGCCCAGATAGAGCAGATCGCTGTTCCAGCCAGAATTAACAGGGAAAGAATGATTTGCCAAAAAGGAACTCCAAACGGAATTCTTACCATCATTACGATAGGAGAAGTAAATGGAATGAATGAACACCAAAGAGCAAGCGGCCCATCAGGATTTTGAGCGCTATATAATCCTGTATAAAGTGCAAAAATGATGAGGACTGTAACCGGTATCATAAATTGTTGTGTATCTGATTCGGTATCAACAGCCGATCCGATTGCAGCGAAAACGGATGCATAAAGTAAATAACCTCCGATAAAATAGAATATAAAGGAAAAAATGAGGTTTGTAAAGGGTATGCCTGATATCATTTGTAAGATTTCGTTATTTTGTATCAGTGTGGCTGATGTCAGTTGTCCGGATGCAAGAGCTGAAATTTCTGAAATACCGAATGTTATGCCGAAAAAAATAATAAGAATGGAAAAAAGTATTAGCCATAGAAAAAGCTGGGTAAGCCCGACGAGTCCAACAGCAATGATTTTGCCGAACATGAGGTCGAATGGCCTTACTGAGGACACCATAATTTCTACAATGCGGTTGGTTTTTTCTTGCATTACGCTTTGCATGATTTGTGCCCCATAAAGGAGTAGAAAAAGGTAGATGATCAAAGTACTGGACATACCGATCAAAGTAGCAAACTCGGCTGAGGTTTCTTGCCTGCTACCATCTTGGTTAAGAACGATAGTCGGTATATCGATATTGATTTTTGTATTTTCGATAATTTTTTTTATTTCCGGTATGTTATAGGATAGGAGTTTTTGTTCACCTAACCATTGGTTCATTCGGTCTTGTATCGATTTCTTAAAGTCGAGACTTACCTGTTTATCTGAATATATGGCGATACTTTTCGGGTGGGTAAGCAAATTATCGGTAATTACTATATACGCGTAAGGTTGATCAGTTTGGCGGTCGGGGTAAAAGTTGTTTTTCGAGTAACTGAATGTATAATTATCGGAAGATCGAAACACATCGGCATATAGTCCTGTGCTGTCTATCACATAAATGTTACGTGTTGTGTTATCGGAAAAAGAAGAGAGCCATAAAGGGACCATAATCAAGGAACCCATTAATAAAGGGGCTAAAAAAGTCATCAGAATAAATGATTTTTTCTTTACTCTGTTAATATATTCTCGTTGTATGACAAGACCTATTTTTTTCATTTTATTTCTTATGATTTTATATCGCCGGACGTTACCGCCTCAATAAAGATTTCGTTCATTGTAGGAAGAATTTCTTCAAATGCGGTAATGTCACAAATATTAACCAGTTCTTTTAATATTTCATTTGATCTTATGTCTTTGTCTTTTTGCAGAAAAGTAATTTGTTTGTGTTTGTCTTCCAGTTGAGAGAGAATATGAAAATGTCTATTATCAGAAACCGGTATGAGATTATTGCTTTCGATACGGAAAATATTTTTTTTATGGGATTTACGGATCGAATCTACATTCCCTTCGAGTATGACATGTGAATGATTGATTAAAGATATTTCGTCGCAAAGTTCTTCTACCGATTCCATGTTATGGGTAGAAATAATAATTGTCGTCCCCTTTTTTTTAAACTCTAAAATTTCCGATTTCAGTAAATTGGCATTTATCGGATCAAATCCACTAAAAGGTTCGTCCAAAATAAGTAGCTTCGGACTGTGCATTACCGTTACAATAAATTGTATTTTTTGCTGCATTCCTTTCGATAGTTCGTCGATACGTTTGTTTTCCCATTCACCGATACCGAATTTTTCAAGCCATCCATGCATTTCTTTCGAAGCATCGTTTTTACTCATTCCTTTTAGTCGGCCGATATAAATAATATGTTCTCCAACTTTCATTTTTTTATATAATCCACGTTCTTCTGGCAGATAACCGATATATTGTACATCTTTATCTTGTAAAGAATGTCCATTGAAAAATATTTTGCCTTTGTCTGGTAATGTTATACGGTTGAATATACGAATAAGCGAAGTTTTGCCTGCTCCGTTGGGACCCAGTAATCCGTATATGACGTTTTGGGGTACTTTTACTGTTACATCTTCAAGTGCTGTGTGGCGAGTGTAATTTTTAGTAATATGTATGGCTTCAATACAATACATGTTCTATTTTTATGAAGGGTTAACTATGCGTTCTCCTAATTGTTTGGCAAGGGCGGCTTTTACTTCGTATAAGGTAGATAATTCAGACATAAGACTGTTTACTTTTTCCAAATCCTTAGTTTTGCCCGCTTTTTTTAATTCATCATTTATTTGTTTGATATTTTGGCATACGATTGCGTTTTTAAGTTCGTATAAAGCTCTGGGAACTAAGTCTGCCAAACGATCTTCTTCAGTATCTATTTTTTGAAATTTAGTGTGTATTTTACTTAACTGATATTTTTCACTAATCATATCTACAGCTAATTTACTGATATTTTCATCTGGATGTGTCAAGAAATATCGTTCGAGGTGTTCACTGTCTTCTTCAAATTTTTTAACAGCGACTTCTGCCATATAACGGTATAATGGATGCTGAAATTCTATCTCGTCATTCTTCAGATCAGCAATGATATAAGGAATCACTTTCCATTCGATGTTTTCATTTGTATTTTCGTCTTTTACTGTAAATAATATGTGACGGCCATAGCGTACCATATAGCGTATAAGGGTACGTTCGAATGAATCTAAAGGAGAAGATTTTCTTTTTTCTTTTACGGTTTCTGGTGTCGTTTCCGGTAAATTTTGTTCTGTTTCTGCACCGGTTTCCTGATCTTTATTTTCTTTTTCAATCGAGGTATTTATCGGAGGAGTTTGTTTTTGGGTGAGTAAATCGAATTTTTTTTTGTTTACTTCTCTCAATAGAACTTCTTCGTTGATGTCCATAAGGCGGCTGCATTCTTTGGTATATACCGAACGAACAATAGAATCGGGTATAATCGAAATACTTTGAACGATGTCTGAAATTAATGCAGCTCGTTTTATAGGGTCATCTCCTGCTGATTGGAGTAATAAGTTGGTTTTGAATCGTATAAAATCGACCTCGTTATTTTTAATATATTCTGTAAAAGACGAGGCGCTTTGTTTTTTCGAGAATGAATCGGGGTCGTCTCCATCGGGTAGCAGTACTACTTTAATATTCATCCCCTCTTTAAGTATGAGGTCGATACCTCGTAACGAGGCTTTTATCCCAGCTGCATCACCATCATATAAGACGATAATATTATTGGTAAAACGGTGTATAAGACGAATTTGCCCGGGGGTAAGCGATGTTCCTGAAGAAGCTACGACATTTTCGATTCCTGCTTGATGCATAGATAATACATCGGTATAACCTTCTACAAGAAAACAACAGTCATTTTTAACGATTGCTTGCTTGGCTTGATATATCCCGTAAAGTTCGTTGCTTTTGTGATAGACTTCTGATTCGGGTGAGTTGACATATTTTGCCAACTTGTCGCTTTTTTTCAGGACTCTTCCTCCGAAAGCAAGTACTTTGCCGGATAAACTAAAAACCGGGAAAATTACCCTTCCTCTGAAACGGTCGCTGATATATCCGTTTTGACCTTCGAGACAAAGGCCGGTTTTTATCAGATATTCTTGTTTAAATCCTTTTTTTTCGGCTTCTTTAACCAACGCATCGCGTTGCTCGAGAGAGTATCCTAAAGAGAACTTCTTTATAATATCATCTCGGAAACCTCTTTCGTGAAAGTATGCCAAACCAACCGATCGACCTTCGACATGATTGAAGAGTATATTCGTAAAATATTCCTGTGCGAAATTATTGATGATGAGCATGCTTTCACGGTCGCTTTGTACCTGTTTCTCTTCATCACTCAGTTCCCGTTCCTTAATTTCTATATTGTATTTTTTTGCCAAATATTTAAGGGCCTCATAATAAGACATCTGTTCGTGTTCCATAATAAAATGGACGGGGCTTCCGCCTTTACCGCAACTAAAACACTTACAAATGCCTTTTGAAGGTGATACGCTGAAAGAAGGGGTCTTTTCGTCATGGAACGGACATAACCCAATGTAGTTTACTCCTCGTTTACGTAAGGTCACGAAATCGGAAACTACATCAAGTATGTTGGCAGCGTCGAGTATTTTATCTACTGTTATTTGATCAATCATAGAAATATTCTCTCCTTTATGCGACGAAGATAATGAATTATGATGGAAAATAGGAGGGAGATAGCTATAGTTTTTTACCTTTACTTTTTCATCGTAATAGAAAATTTTATGAATTACAAAAAAAAATGATTATTCCATGTTACGTTTTTTTTATTACTTCGTTTCATATTAAAATAAAGTTTTGATAAGGATCGGTAATCCGGGTCTTTATCCCAAATTGAAAATGAGTCACGAACCGTTAGTTATAACTTTCATTAAGCAGAAAAACAAACTGTTGAATATTGCCGGCAATTTTCTGGGGAACAGAGAAGATGCTTCTGATGTAGTACAGGAGGTTTTCTGTAGGCTTTGGCCCATTAAGGATCGTATAAAAACAGAAAACGAGGCGGCTTCGATGGCTGTAAAAACAGCTAAAAATATTTGTATCGATCGGTTGAGACGCGAGGATAGCTTGTATTTTTCGAAACTTGACAAAACACAAGATATTGGGTCTGGTGAATATATTCAGCAAAATTTTGAAACTCGGGAGACTTTTTTAATCGTTCGCCAAATTATAAATGAACATCTTTCTGTTTTACAAAGGCAAATACTTGAAATGAAAGATTTTGAAGGATATGAAATTGAAGAAATATCGCAAAAGCTGAATATGCAGCCTACAGCAGTGCGTATGAATTTATCGAGAGCACGTAAAGAAATTAGGGACCAGTATAATCGTATTGTACATGAAGATAGATATAATGGGTAACAATAATGATAAAAGATATGTCGATTGGGAAGAACTGATCGGACGGTATTATGAGGGAGAAACCACAACGGAAGAAGAACGTTTACTTCAGGAATACTTTATGGATTCTCGTTATACAGCTAAGCACAATGCGGATAAAGCCGTAATATCTTATATTATGATGGGAAAGCAATATACCCAAATGGATAAAAAAAGGAAAAGGATCGCTCATTACCGTATTTCTGTTGCTTCGACTGTTACGGCAGCAGTGATTGCAGGTATTGTTTATGGGATTTTACCATTGCGTAATGACTATATCGCTTATGTATATGGAACACGTTATACAAAAAAAGAAATTGTTGAAGAGCAGCTACGAAAAACATTATCCGTTTTTCCGGTTTGTGATCACTCGGTAGAGGAAGAGTTATCTGGTATTTTCGATCCGTTGATTCCGTAAATTGGAAAATAAATCATAGAAAGATGAAAAAAATTTTTATACTTATACTTTATTTTTTATGTCTGGCTATAAATTCCGGGGCACAGAAAGGCTTAAATGTGTCTACTTTATTTTCGGGTGAGTATAATAAAAATTCGAATGCTGTTGTAGTGATAATGAAAGGGAGGGAGTTAGAATCATATAAATTGTCTTTCTTTCATAGTATATCGGTGAAAAATTCGGAATATGATGTCGCAAAGTTCGAAAAAGCAGTGTTGGCCGATGGAAAAAACGCGGTTAATAGTAAAGTTATAAAAAATGGAAATAAAGTCTTAGCTGCCTATTATCAGCTACCCCCAGCACTAAATAGTGATAAAGATGCGAATCGTTTTATTCTTTTTCATAAAGAAAATAGTGGAAATGCGACGATCATTTATCTCGAGGGAAAAACTGATCTCGACGCCTTGATAAAAATATTTATAAACAAAAAGAAATAATAAGCAAATGAAAACATTGTTAGTTTTACTTGTTACAATTTTTCCATTTTCGGCAATTGCCGAAAATAATTCAATGAATATTAATGATACGACTTTAATATATAACGGCAAGCGTTATATTATTAAAGATGCCCCGGAAAATATTTCGATAACGGTTTTTGATGCCGAGGGAGATAATTATAATCGTATATATGATGCAAAATATCAAAATGGCAATAAACAGGAAACTTGGCAAGTGAATGAAATAATTTCATTTCCATTTTCGGAGCTGTTGACCAAAAAAAATGAAAAACGACATTCTTTTAAGCCTCATTGGGCCGGATTGGGATTGGGGTTTTGTAATATAATGAACGATGAATTCCGGTTTATTAATGAGAATGGATTGTCTCTTAATTTCGCACGGTCTTTCGAAATTACTTGGAATATCGTAACATTTCATTCTCAGATACGAAATACAGGTTGGGGCCTGGTTTCGGGAATAGGCCTTGATTGGCGTAATTATGTAATGGATAACGAATTTTATTTTGTAAAATATAATAAACAAATTTTAATTTCACCGGTTTTACCGGACGTATCTCTTGATTATTCACGACTGAAAACCGTACATCTGAATGTTCCTTTGCTTGCCGAATGGCAAAGCTTATGTTTAAAAGGTAGGCCATTCGTGTCATTTGGACCCGTTATAGGTATTAAAACATATAGTAGTGTGAAGACCATGACTCGTTATGAAAATCGAAAGATTAAGGAATTTTCAAAAAATATATATCCTAATCCTATTAACGTCGATTTTTTACTTCAATTAGGTTACAGCCATTTGGGCTTTTATGCCAAATATTCATTTTTTAATATGATACAAAAGAATTATGGTCCTTCGATGAACAGCTTTTCGACCGGATTTATGTTGTATTTTTAATTCGGATCGGGATTAAAAATGTCTATTTTCAAAGTTGATAAGTATAGCTTAATTTAACCTGGAAATTTTTAATTTAAATATATAATTTTATGTCAGAATGTGGTATTCACAAAAGAAAACCACATTCTGTTTTATTTTTATGGTTACAATTTATAATTCTTTTAATTCCTCTTTATCCCATTTTTTCCATACCAGTTCCGACCCGAATAAATGTTTCATGACTTGTATGAAATCTTTTGTTTGTTGATTTGAAAAAAATTTTGCTTCCCCGGTTATCGTATTTTCTCCCGATTGCCAGAAAGCGACTGCCGAATCAAACTCACTTCCGTAATTTAATAAAAATAGTAAATTGCTGTTCCACTCGGGAGGCTTTATATAAGTATGACTTACGGCAAGCATTTCTGAGGCTGCTAATTGCAGGTAACCTTCTTGGCTGTTCATTGATGAAATAAGGGCGGAAATAGTAAACCGGTCTTTCACTAAATCCCATGTTTTCTCACTAATTTTTATTGAACTATGTAGTTCGAGAAGTTTTTTGCTATCAGGGATTCTTACTATTATTACACTTTGTAAACTACTATCGCGACGACAAACCTTTGCAATACTATCTATGTATTGAAGCAATTCAGGGTTTGTTGTGAATAAATTAGGCACTTCTTCATTCTCAACTGTTTTTTTCATTCGGCGAGATAACCATAATGCTGTCTCCATCCATTTTTGAGCAGCGGTATTCAATGATTTATCTTCTATTTTATATTTAGTTATTCCGGTCTGTGCAGCACTTGAATCACAAAAAATTACGGAGGCTGAAAAAAAGAATACGATAAAATACTTCATACTAATTTATTTTAAATTGATTAAAGATCATTTCTGAATTCTTAAAAAGAAAAGAATATTATTTTTCAATGGAGAACCATTTATTAATTATAGTTTGTAAAACTAATGAAAATAGTTGATACAATATAGAATCATTTATATATTAAATCCATATTCATAATTTTATAATAACCTTTAGTGTCAATATCTTGTTATCGTATTATCATCGGTAAATATAAACTTCCGATAAAAGTTTTGTTCAATAAATACATACATTATGAAAAAAATAGTAACATTCGTAGACGACACTCAAGTATGTGCTTTAGGGCAGGGAACCTGGAATATGGGCGATTATCCGCCTCGCCGTATAGATGAAATAAGAGTTTTGCAAGCAGGTATAGAAATGGGGATGACCGCAATCGATACTGCTGAAATGTATGGAAATGGAAGATCGGAACAGCTTGTCGGTGAAGCAATAGCAGGGCGGAGAGATAAAGTTTTTCTTATTACGAAAATATTGCCCTCAAATGCGACTCGAGAAGGCACTAAAATCGCTTGTGAAAGAAGTTTGAAAAGGCTTGCAACCGATTATATCGATCTTTATTTGCTTCACTGGGCCGGAGTGCACCCGTTTGAGGAGACGGTATCCGGAATGCTTGACTTGCAGAAACAGGGGAAAATACGTCAATGGGGGGTCAGTAATATGGATGTAGAGGATATGGAAAATTTTTTCTCGATTAAAGAGGGGAATTCGTGTGCTGCCGATGAGGTCCTTTATAATCTGACACGCAGGGGTATAGAGTATGACCTGATACCTTGGGCACAGAAACATGATTTTCCTTTAATTGCGTATTCTCCTGTAGAGCAAGGTCGGTTGCTTAATCATCCGGTTTTGCGTGAAATAGCAGAAAGTCATACTGCCACACCTGTTCAGATCGCTTTGGCTTGGGTTTTAAGGAATCCCGGGATAATGGCTATACCGAAAGCGTCATCTCTGAAACATGTTGAAGAAAATTATAAGAGTTTATCGATAAATCTTACTAGCGATGATATGAAACGTCTCGACGAGGCATTTCCTTATCCAGATCATAAAATTCCGTTAGAAGTAATATAATGCTATAATGTGTGATATAAATATTTATAAATAAATTGGTACAAGGTTGTATA
Organism: Coprobacter tertius; assembly: GCF_024330105.1. NCBI lineage: Bacteria > Pseudomonadati > Bacteroidota > Bacteroidia > Bacteroidales > Barnesiellaceae > Coprobacter > Coprobacter tertius. Next base: position 154,347 of record NZ_JANDHW010000007.1, on the reverse strand, counting down.
TCCTGTGAATAAATGAGTAATTTTGAAAATTACGAATTTAATATCACGAATATGCCTAAGAAACGGATAAATAATTGGCGGATCATTAAAGGACAATCTCTTACAGCACTAGATAAAAGGATATTATATCTACAAAATAAAGGGCATCTTGTACCTATTCGTAATTTAGTGAAAACGCCGGAACAAATTGAAGGTATCAGGCGCAGTGGAACGATAAACACGGGAGTTCTTGACCTTGTACAAAGTGAAATAAAGGAAGGCATGTCGACTGAGGAAATCGATCGTTTAGTTTATGACTATACTGTTTCTCAGGGGGCTATACCGGCACCATTAAATTTCGAAGGTTTTCCGAAAAGTGTATGTACGTCGATTAATGAAGTCGTATGCCATGGAATACCCGATAAAAATCGTATTTTAAGGAATGGAGATATTATTAACGTCGATGTATCTACAATTCTCGATGGTTATTATTCCGATGCTTCCCGTATGTTTATGATCGGAGAGGTTTCTCCAGAAAAACAACGCTTGGTCAACGTAACAAAAGAATGTCTTGAAATAGGTATGAAAGCAGCCCGACCATTCGGGTTTGTCGGTGATATTGGTCATGCAATACAAAAGCATGCCGAAAAAAACGGATATTCTGTTGTTAGGGATTTATGCGGACATGGAGTCGGGTTGGCATTTCATGAGGAACCAGAAGTGAATCATTTCGGGAAAAAAGGAACGGGTATGGTTTTAGTTCCCGGCATGATTTTTACGATCGAGCCTATGATAAATATGGGTACTTATGAAGTTTTTATCGATGCTGCAGATGGCTGGACAGTTATTACGGCCGACCGGAAACCTTCGGCTCAATGGGAACATACTTTATTAATGACGGAAAATGGTGTGGAGATACTTACTTTTTAATAGGATCTTTATATAATTCAGGTTAGAAAGTATATGATTTTTTATTTAATTCCGTTAAGGTATTACTTGTTTATACTAACATTTTGTACTTTTACATTCCAAAATTAATTCGTGGCTAAAATCATAAAAATGAAAACTATATTTATATCTTTATTATTATGTCTGGGATCTGTGTCTGTATCTGCCCAGAAACAATCTTTTACTTTAAAGGCCGAAATAGAGGGTATGCAAAAAGGAGATACCGTATATATATATCGTGAAAATGTTCTTGAACCATCAGATCGTACGGTCGATGTTGTTTTAGCAAAAAAGAAAAACGGATTCGAATATAAAAAGAAAAATGACGGGGCATCGTTTTATACTCTCGAATATCATCCGATTGATACGGCCGTAAGTGCAAGAAATCGTGAAATGTTGCTTTTTTTGGGAAAGGGTACTGTAAAGCTTAAAGGAACTGCTGATCGTTTTAATCTTGCAGAAAAGAGCGGCGCAGAGTATGAAAATTCTCTGGTTGCCCGATATACATTTTTGAAAGATAGTGTAGGCCGGGTCGAAGCAGATGTTTATGATAAATATGATAAAGCTCGCAAAGATAAGAATTCTGCGGCTATGAAAGAAGTATTGGTGGAGTTTACGCAAGTTAATAACGGACCTGATTGGGATAAAGTCAGTATGCAGTTAGCTAACGAATCTACCGATACAGAATATGGCGCAGCTTTATATTTGTGGAATTCATCGTTATTATCGTCGGCTGAAATGGAAAAACGTCTTTCAGAAATGGATTCTGAAATACAAAAAACTTATACAGCCGATTTGATACGTCAGGTGATCGATATGAAAAAGAAAACCGAACCGGGGGCCGTTGCTCCCGATTTTACGCTTTATGTTAACGATACAACGCATGTTTCATTGAGTGATTATAAAGGTAAATACTTGTTATTGTTTTATTGGGGGCCTTCTGTTGGGAGTTATCGTATCAACCCTGAGATAGAGAAGATATATTATACATATCATTCTAAGGGCCTTGAAATTCTTGACTTAGTACAAAATAGTGTAGATCCGGATGCTCTTATGACCTATAAGCCCGAAGTATATCGTCAGTTGAGTCCCATGTTACATCATATATGGAAGACTGTATATACTTCATATCCCGATAATGCATATATTGCCGAACGCTATAATCTTACCGCTATGCCGTTGCTTATACTTATTTCTCCTGAGGGGAAAATAATTGCTCGTAATTTTGGAAATTATGGGGAGATCATTCAGAAGTTAGAGAGGGCGATGTCAAAATGAGATTTTTTTTCTTTTGAGTCATAAGTTTCTAAAACTAACCTTGTGATTATAATGTTATAATCGCTGTTTTTCTAGAAATTTGTTTTTACAAACCGGTAATCATATATCCTTTTATTTGGCTTTATATTCTAAAGACTGAATAAAGGGATTTTTTTATGGTGAATAATTGTGGAGTATGCACAAATATACAAAACGATTGATTATTAAGGTACCTACCTGATAAAAGAAACGGTGACTTATGATAGCATGATATTTTTTAATAGGAGATTAAAATATTACTCAGTAATAATTTACAACTATAATTATTTGAGGCAAAATTATTTTGTAACTTTTTGTATATCTTGAACTTTGCTATAATTATTTAGAACTTATTATTTTTTTTCTCTACGTCTTTTTTACCTCTTTTTGTGTTTTTGTCGTAAATACAAGATTGCAGATGATATTATTCCAAAAGCTTAAGCCATGAATAATTATTATCGTTTTAAAATGTGTTTTGCATTATTCCTTTAATCAGGATTGCTATAATTTAATGGAGATGAAAAAGATATTTTTGATCGTATTTTTATCGGGGTTAGCGTGCTATACTTCATGGGGACAGAAAGTTGCCGTTAAATCAAATCTTCTGTACGCTGTATCGACTACTCTTAATCTAGGCGTTGAATTCGGACTCAGCAGTAAATGGTCGTTCGATTTATCGGGGAATTATAATCCTTGGAAATTCGGAAAATACAGATTAAAACATGGCCTTATACAACCGGAAATACGTTATTGGTTGTGTGAAAAGTTTAACGGACATTTTTGGGGATTACACGGTATTTACGCCACTTATAATGTCGGAGGCCTTTTTTTTAATGATAATATGAAACATAATCGATATCAAGGTCATTTATTCGGTTGTGGTATTGTATATGGTTATCATTGGGTTTTGAATGACCATTGGAATCTCGAAACTTCATTAGGAATTGGCTACGCTCGTCTTTCTGATAAAAAATATCCAATAGCAACTTGTGGAGAAATAATTAAGAAACAGAATCACAATTATTATGGCCCTACGAAATTGGCCGTGAGTATAATATATATAATAAAATAATTAAAGATAAGTATAAATATGAAAAGAGTCGGTTTATATATATTTATCGGTATATTTTTTTTCATACCTATAATGAAAGCTAAAGATCGGAATAATGACGATATAAGAATAGGAAATAAAGATATATTTCGTTCGGGTAATTATTTAAATATAGGTTTTTCTATCGATTATTCCCAATTAAATATAGGTGCTGAAGAGCAAATGATGCTGAGACCCATATTGATAAACGGACTGGATACTCTTCGTTTGCCGTTTGTCCTTTTTACCGGTAAAATTCGGGAGAAGGTTAATCACAGGCAAAAAATATTGTATGACAAGCAAAATGTATTTGGTGAACCGTATCGCGTTATTCCGCTTACAGAAGACCGATCTGATGTTAATTATACGGCTAAAGTTAATTTTAAAAATTGGATGTATGGAAGCAAGTTATATTTAATGCGTAAGATTTCGGGGTGTGCCGAATGCAATAAAGAACTTGGTGCGATCCCTGTTATGCAATTTCATAAAAGGCCTTTAGCCTATTTTGCCGTTCCGTTTTCTGAACCTAAGGTAAGAGAGAAATTGGTGGTGGCAAGATTGAATTTTCATCAGGGAAGTGCCGTACTAAATCCAGAATTCGATAATAATGCTATCGAATTATCTACGATAAATGCTGTGATAGATACCATTGTTGGTGATACAGCTATCGTTCCTCAATTAATTGCGTTAACCGGTTATGCTTCTCCCGAAGGAAATTTCTCTTATAATACACGCTTATCGGAAAAACGGGCTGAAGCATTAAAACATTACCTGATAAATAAACGATCTATTAATGAGGATTTATTTACTGTTGGTTCAGAATCGGAAGATTGGTTGAGCGTACGTCAAAAAGTAGATAGTTCAGAAATCCCATTACGGAATGAGATTATCTCTATAATTGATATGACGGATCATCCGGATGCCCGAGATGAAAAAATAAGAAATTTAGATGGTGGGTATACCTATAGATATTTATTAAATAATATTTATCCGCTTCTTAGGAGAGTTGAATGCAAGTTTCAGTATCGGATTATGCCTTTTACGGTAGAATCAGGAAAAATAATATTGAAATATAAACCCGAACAGCTGAATATGAATGAACTTTACCAAATCGCTTCTACTTATTCGCAAGGTTCTTCTGATTTTAATAATATAATAGAAATTTCATACGACTTATACCCTCAAAATGTTTTTGCGCATAATAATATGGCAGCTATTGCTATAAATAACGGAGACTATATTCAGGCCAGAAATTACTTGGTAGATTTTGAAAACGATCCTGTTGTACAAAATAATTTAGGAGTCTTGTTACTTTATGAAGGTGATTGGAAAAAAGCTCTAAAATGTTTCGAAGAGGCTGAAAAAAATGGATGCAAAGAAGCTTCTTATAACCGCAATGAATTAATGTTGATGTATAAATAAAAAATGTAAAATTTAATAAATTGAAAAATGAAAATTGAAAAATTAAAATTGTTTGTGGCGACAGCCTTATTGGGTTTTGTCTCATGTACCGACGAGGAGCAAAATAATTTAAATTCTCCCTCAGATCTTTCTACTACTAAAATCCGTTTCGAGATGAATTTGAATTTTAAAGATCATATCTATCCTTTTCGGAATTTAGAAAAACCTATGGGGAAAAACGATTTTAGAATTCTGGCATTCAGGCAAGAATCCGGTACGGGAAATTACAGATATTTAAAAGATGTCGATACCGATAATATGAGTATAACAGATAATAAACTCTCGGGAACGGCTACTTTGCCGATTGGTACGTATAAATTTATCCCTGTAGCAGGGATTAATGAGAGGGGTAATTTCACGATGGATGATTTAGTAAAAGGGGGCACTTTTTTACATGAAAATTTAGGATTAAATCTGAATTCTTCTCTTTCGGATACTCATTCGCTGTTTCTTGAAAAAAGAACCTTTGAAGAGATTCCCGACTATACGCTCGGACTTTCAAACGAGAGCAACCCTATCGTAAAATCTACTCTTAATCGTGGAGTATCGAGAGTTGATATTTTATTTATCAGAGCTATTAAAAATCCGGATAATACTTATACCGAAACAAATGGTACGACAGATATATTCGGGGGAATTTTACCCCAATCTTTCGAGATGCGGTTTAGCGGTATAAATAATAAAATAAATTTTGTCGGTAGCCCCATTAAAGATAATGGTATGTATCGAACTTTTAATGCGAATTATAATCCAGATCCGGCAACGGCCGTTACCATCGGAAATTCTGATAAAACAATTGTCGGTACTCCTGAATTTAAAGAATATGATAATATTCTGCCCGATCACATTAACGCCGGTTCAGCTCATATTCGAGGAGCATTCGTTTTCCCTTTTTCCGAAAATAGTACAAAAGCCGGTTTAACTGTGGTTGTTACTAAGGCCCCCAGTACGGTACGTACAATTTATATTGCCGATGGAATACCTGTGGAAAGGAATAAAGTTACGTTAGTGAAAGTTTATGTGTTGAGCGGAACGATATTCGATACTACATTAAACTTCGATATCAGTATCGAAACTGCTTGGGATGGATGTAACATTGTTGAAGAAGAAGTTTAATATTTTTAATCAATAGCTTATGAGGGTCATACGGTATATTTTTTTAGTCGTTTTGCCTGTAATGTGTTTGTTTTCTTGTTCTGAAGATACTCTCGATGGCAGAAAGCCAGGAGTATCTTCAGAAATAAGAAATAAAAAAGAAACAGTGACTTTTATAAATAAAACGAATAATGCCATAATTTATGCTTTTCGAAAAGAAGGGGAAGGTTATTGGTATAATTCGACGATTGGAGAGCATTGGAACGAGGGTAAAATAAAAGTCAGCATGCCAATGGGTGAATATAAATTTTTGTTTTCTGAATCATCCGGAAATAATTTTATGCTTATCCCTGAAACTTTAACTCCGATTACAAATTACAAAGACGTAATGTTTGTAGTTAAGCCCGACGTTTTAAATAACGGCTGTCTGATGCCTTCGGGAGAATTATTTTTACAGGAATACCAAATTGCTGATTCTGTTTATTCAATCAGTTCGGGCAGTACGATAACATGTACCCTTAAAAGGGCTGTATCGCAATTGCGCATAACTGTAAAACAAGGTTATAAACATGGAGATGAATATATTCCGGTTCCTTATGAACAAGGACATTCTATGGCAGACATATTTGAAAATATACAAGTTGAAATCACGGGCGTTGGTAAGTGTGTAAATGCTTCGGGAACATACGATACGGGAAAGTCGTTATCAACCTATTCGATTGATAAAAATGTGCTTACTGCTGATGGATTTATCGATATCGACGGACCTTTTTTTCTTCCTTCTTCAAATTCGGAAAGAAAAATATCTCTAAAAGTATCGCTTAATCCGGTTGATGGTTCTCCATTTCAGAAAATGGAAAAATTGTTAACGGGACATGCTGAACGTAATGAACAATTAGAAATTAGGCTATGGGTTAACTCTGCCTATAAATTAATTGGAATCACCCTTGATAGAATCCCTATTTCGGAAAAAATAACAGGTGACAATGGAATGTGGAATTGATAATGCCAAATGCCTACTATAATGAAAATGATTATCAGACTATTTGTAACGGCTTTATCTTTTGTTACTTTGATGTGGATTTTGATCTCCTGTGCTGAGAATGAATCTATCGAAGCAATAGATAACGTGGAAAAAGTACAAATACCCGTGAAAATGTTTGTAAAAAGCAGTTCGGATAATTTACCTGAACTGAATTATTCGATGTATATTTTTAAAAAATCGAAACAGGAAAATGATTTTATATATTCGGGTTCTTTACTCTCGTTACAAGAAAAAAACAACTGGTTAAGAATACCTTATGTAGAGATGACAGAAAATGATTATCGTTTTCTGTTTATAGCCACTCCGTCAGATAATAGTGAAATTACTATAGAATCGATAGGAAAAAAGCCATTGGTGCAAAATGAGACGAAGTGGAACGATTTAGTCATTATTCCCCTAACCGAGCATCTTTCTATGGAAAATTATTTTGGGGTTACAGAAATGAGCAGTAAGACTATTATGTCAGCCGGAATGATAGAAGGGAAATTAAAACGAATAGTAGGACAAATGATATTCGAATTTGTAAGGACTGGAACCGGAATAGATAATCCCATTGATATAGATCCCCGGTATTTATCGGTTTTAGATAGAGTTTTCACAATAGAAGTCTATTACAAAGGCATAACAAAAGCATTATCATTCGATGCTGAAAATGAATTAGTCGCTGTTGAAAAAAACGAAAACGAATATGTTGAAACTCTGATCGTAAATCAAAACGAGCGATTTCAGGTTTCGGTGCCACAGAATAATATAGGTTTAAATATTGTCGAGTATGCAAAGGGTGGGGTAAGAGTAAATGGTTTATTTCTTCTTCCTTCGGATAAAGGTATAAAAATGCGGCTTTTATTTAAATATTACGATACTACACCGGTATGCGGATTAAAAAATCATATTCATATTCACGATTGTTATCTCGAGAATAGTATAGAATTAAATCTCCCGTCTCTTTATGAGAAAAATGGAATTTCTGTTGTTTCCGATCATTTTACAGTTAATAAGGCTGGAGTACCGGGAAATCGTATTATCGATATACCGGAATTGTCGGATTTCGGCATTCATACTGCTTGGAAAAAATATTAATTAAACAGAATATAATTATGTGGAAAAATATAATCATTATTTCTAGTATACTCCTAAGCATCTATTCATGTCGGGAAGAAAACGATTTTTTAGAAGATATTTTTTTTACAGAGGAGGGTACGGTAAATAAATATAATGTAGATTTTAATTTTATTCTTCATTTGGAAAATATTCAATATGAGACAGATTTACGTCCTATGAGGACAAAAAATGTGGAAGAAGATGTTGTGACGACGCGATTGCAAAATAGTTTCAGAGGTATATTATTGAAAAAATTGAATAATTGCTGGTACTTAGATACTATTGTAACAGCTGAATTAGATCCTGCTCAATCGAAATGGAATACATTATATATAACTGGTGTTAACCAGATAGTTGGTAAATGGAATGTAGATTTGCGTCCCGGAGAATATCGCCTTATAGCTGTACTTAATCCTGAAAGCGTTAAGTGGAATCCTGATATATATGAGGGTATGTTGGTAAAAGATATTTCACATCCCGGTGATACGATTCCCTATGCTTTTAACTATAAAAGATCTATCGATTATTCTAACTATGGAGAACGGGAGTTGAACCGAGAAATATTTACGGGAGTAAAGGAATTTAGTGTGACTAAAACAGGAGACCTACATTCTACTTCCGATAACAGTCTTAAAATCGATTTTTTCCGAAAAGTGATGAAGTTCAGGTTGATGTTAAAAGATTATATACCACCTACAGCCGGCGAAGATGTGAAATTTAATACTACCGAGCATTATTTTAAAACGACCCTCCGTACGTTGGATCAAAAAGGGTTTTGCGAAGGTATGAACTGTTGGGGAGATGCATTTTATCCGAAACTGAATCCGGTAATGAAAATAAAATTTTCAACTACAGCTATTGGCAGATGGTATACCGTAAAAAATGGCGATCGTTACTTTATTATTCGACCGGATAACTCTCATATACCGAATATGTTCTTTCTTACCGGTGCCGAGGCAGACGGAACAATGGATTTTTATTTGACTGATATAAAAATCAATACCTACTCGGGGGGTATTATTTATGTTTATGATGGTACGATTAGAGGTCTCAGAATATTGCCGAACGGTATTAGCGGGGTAGTTTTTCGGCCGGCCGATATCCCGGAAATATTCAATGAAGAATATCCATATGGTAAAGGAATGCTCGAATATTTGCCAGAAGAAGATCCTGCTGTAATTCTTGACGATTTTTGCGAATGGAATTTAGATAAATAGTAAAATTTTATTCAATATGAATACCAAAATATTTTTTGCATTATTGCCATTTATCGGTATTATATATAGTTGTGTACATGAAGATCTCGATAAATGTAAAACTGCTGATGTAGTTGTTAATGTATATGTCGAAAAGTTTGGAGCATCCACATTGTCTCCCGAAGATTCAGAAGCCAATTTTAAAACACGTATTAAAAAGTTTCGCTATTTCTTTTATAAAGATGGCGTATTACAAAAACAGGGGATTGTATCAGATTTTATATCGTCGGATTCCCCTTATTATATTTTTTCTTATTCTGGGTTAGATCCTGGGGATTACCGTCTGATTGTAATCGCTAATTGTGATGATGATGTGTTATCGGGAGATCCTTCCGATATTGATAAATACTTGATTGTATATCCCGGCGTCGATAAATGTGGAGATTATTTTGCTCTGAACTTTCCCTTTACAATAAATTGTGATTGTGATATGCGGTATAATGCATATCTTCAACGATTACACAGTGTTGTAAATTTTTCTTTTAGCCAGATACCTTCTTATTTAACGGCTCTTGAAATTAGCTTGGATAATGTAGGACTTAACCGTTTTATGAGAGGAGACTATAATGGTCATATATCTATTTCAAAGCGTATTATGTTGCAAGAAATGACGAAAAAAAACATTGCGTCCAATTTGCTGGTAGGTGTTTATCCTACTTTACCCAACGAATACGCTACCTATAAACTTAAAGCATTTACTGATAATGCAGATATACCTTGTTTCGAAGCTGTAATAAAAGATAATTTACCACTTATAAGAAATCAATTATTACATATAAATACTTCATTAAATAATGATTTGGATTTTACTGTTACTGTAGATACCCGTTGGGATGGAAGCATTAATGGCGGAGAAACCGACTTAAACTAAAAGGACTTAGTGGAAGAAAGTACTTTTATTTACCATCGTTTAAGTAAGTGAAAAATAATTTCTCTATAGTGTAAAATTGGCACTAAGTATTAAATGATATTAAAATAGAAAAGAAAATGACTCTAATATATTGACAACCGCAAAAAAACTTTTACATTTGCAATGTGTTTTTCATGGTATTAGATTTAAGGTTAATGAAGATTGGTTGTCGCGAGACAACCTTTTTTTGTTTATATATGACTTTTTGATAACATTATAATATTTTTTTTACTCGAAAAGAGTTAGATGGCAATCGATGTTAATTATTCTCTTATATATTTTTCTATTTTTTCCAATAATATTTTAGTTTTGATAGGTTTCGACATGTAATCGTCGAATCCGTTATTCAATACCCGTATTTCGTCCTCTGCAAAAGCATATGCTGTAACGGCAATAATTGTAACGGTATCAGATAGTCGTCTTATTTCTTTTGTTGCTTGATAACCATCCATCTCGGGCATTTTTAAATCCATCAAAATCAGAGAAGGCCTATAATTTCGGTATATGGCAACGGCTTCTACTCCATTACATGCATGTAGAAGTGTGTACTGTTTTTTCAGTATAGATTCAAAAAGTTTATAATTGCTGGCATTATCTTCCGCAATGAGTATAAGAGGCTTTTCGATAGAGTTGTTATTCGTTGGATTTTCGGTTTTGGATGTTTTCTCCGATATTTTATTTTTTTTAGAAGGGATAAATGGTATTTCTATCCAGAATGTTGAGCCTTCGCCTTCAGATGATTCTACTCCTATTTCTCCATTCATTTTACGAATGATCGTTTCGCTTATGGCAAGACCAAGACCTGTACCTTGTGCAAATTTATCCAGTTTGACGAATCGGCCGAATATTTGATTAATTTTATCAGATGCTATACCGCAACCGGTATCTGATACATAAAAATGAAGCATATTAGAATTTGTGAGATAATATCCTATTTTAATACTTCCTTTATGGGTAAATTTTATGGAATTAGAGACAAAGTTATTAATAACCTGTAATAACCGGTTGCGTTCGGTATAAGCAATGCAATCTGTTATTTTTTCATCGAAAGAAACTGATACCTCACTATCGGCTTTCATTTGTGCTATTTGTAAAACTTCTTCCAGTAGTGTATTGACATCTACATCGGAATAAACAAACTCGAGTGTACCAGCTTCGATTTTGGATAGGTCGAGGATATCTCCGATTAGCTGAAGCAAAAGAATATTATTATTTTGTATAATATTAATATACTCTTTTCTTTCATCTTCATCGTCTGTGGTAGTAAGTATTTCCGAGAATCCGACTATGGCATTCAACGGTGTTCTTATTTCATGGCTCATATTGGCCAAAAATGCTGATTTTAAGCGATTACTTTCTTCTGCCTGTTCTTTGGCCAACAAAAGGCTTTGTTCCATTTGTTTCCGTTCGGTTATAACGATACTCGAGCCGATGATTGTCTTGGGAATACCGTTTTCGTCATATTCATAAATCGTACCTTGTTTATCGATCCATTCGTATTCATGGTCGTTATACCAGTGTACAAGGTATTCTTCATGGAAATCTTTTCTTTTCCCGGATAAAAGATCTTCAAATACCGTACGTATTTTTTCGCGATATGACGGGTGTATCGAATTAATATATTTTCCTACCGAACAATAATATTTACCGTTGATAGGAGCTGGCTGGTCCTCGTGGTGATAAATGTTATAATCGCATGAAAATAACTGAAATGGAACGTCACATCGCCAGGGGAGAACTTTAGAGATACTTAATACGGATGATAGTATAGAGTTTGTGATTTCTAACTCTTCTTTTGCTTGACGCTGGGCATATTCGAGTTGTTTATACCTGTCGATGGAAGTCATTGTGCCGATTAATCGTAAAGGAGAGTTATCAGAATCTCGTTTTTCGACAGATGCCTGCATTTCAAGCCAGATATAATTATTTGATTTTTCGATATCGGATCTAAAAACTTGTTGTATATTATTTAATTCTCCCGATGATAATTTATCAAGCATTTTTTTTACTACAGGGCGATCCTGGGGATGTATGGAACTATAAAATTCATCTTTTGTCTTTATATTATCAAGCTGTATAAAGACGTCTTTATCTTTTGAAAACGGGTATGATTCGTAGGTAACTTTTTCTTTTTCTATGTCGTAAGACCAAAGAATGAGTTTCGAAATATTTAATGCCATGGTAAGCTTTTGGGTTACCGAATCGATTTCGCTTTGCTGTTCTTTGATATCGGATATGTCTATAGAGCTGCACAGCAGCCATTTTGTATTACCTGAAGAGAATATATTTTTATTGATTATTAAAGTGTGATTTTTATTATCGCTTTTCAGATTAAAAGTTTCTACGCCTTGATACGAACCGTTTTCCCGGGCTAGTTTTCTATCGAATTCTTGTAATTTTGAAGCTTGCTCTTTTTCGAAAAAAACGTCTTCTGTTTTTCCAATCATTACAGATGCCGGAAATCCGAAAATATTCGATTTTCTACTCCAGAATATATATTTTTCCGTATCCATATTTTTAATGGAAATGGGGATTGCCAGATTTTCAAGTATGTTTTCGAAAAAAGGATGTATTTCCTTTGCACCTGTATTTGTCTCAGGAAATAAATTGGGAGTAACGATTTGTAAAAAAGAGATAATTTTGTTTTCAAGAAATATACATTTTATTTTGAAATTTCGAATCGAACGGTTATATGTAAAACATAGTTCAAATTCCCTTGAAATACCGTCTTTTAATACACTTTCAGCATTTTTTCTATATTTTTCGTATGCTGTCGTATCGGGTATGATATCAGTAATATATTTATTTTTTGCTGTAGATAAAAATGAATTTACGGGATTATCGAAGAGATATAGTATTTTGAATTTATTGTTGTGTATACATATGATATCGACAGAATTTCCCTGTAAAGATTTTAAAAGTTGTAAGGTTTCAGATGATAGTTTATTTTTTCCGAAAAAAGAGAAATATGTGGATATCTTTCCAATTTTTTTCATCTTTGATTAAGTTTAGCGCAATCTAACTATTTTATATTATATAAAATGTCATGTATTTTTACAACTTCAAATATACTATTTTGTATTAGATAATTGTCATTTTGCTTTATATAATTGTCATTATTTTGACAAAAAGATATTTATCAATAAAATGAGTTTTGTTTTTACATTTTTTTCTTCTTTCTTAAAGAAGAATTTGTGTTTTTTTATGCTGCAACATCGATTGAGGTATTACCGATTTAATATGATCGATGAGTAACGAAAGAATTCCCGAGCGTACAAAATCAGTTCGTGAAATCATTGAAATTTGACGTGTCGGCCGTGGAATAGCAAAAGGTCTTACGAGTTTTTTTTGCGTTTCGTTAAGTTGGTAAATTGCCAATTCGGGAATAAAAGTAACACCGTTTCCACTTTCAACCATCCGCATAAAAGTTTCGAGGCTTCCTAATCGATATGCTTGTTGATGAACCTTTACACTTTCCATTTGGCAAAAACGTATTAACTGATCTCTGAAACAATGTCCTTCGTCGAGTAACCAAAGTCGTTCTCCGTTGATATCAGACGAGCGGATGATATCATTTTTGAAAGCTGTTTCCTGTGACGATACATAACCGAAAAATTCTTCATAATATAGAACTTCTTCTTTTAATTCTTTGTGATTTATCGAATTTGCGATAATTGCTGCATCTGCTTTAGTGGATAGAAGAGATTCGATACAGTCATTTGTTTTCATTTCAGATATCCGTATGTCGAGATCGGGATATTGTTTTAGCAATTGTGGAAAAAAACGAGGAAGTAAATATGGTGCAACAGTAGGTAAAACAGAAATACGAAAAATACCCGATAAAGATTTTTTTTCTTCTTTTGCAATATCATTTATTAGCGATGCCTGATATAATACTTTACGAGCTTGTTCTATTATCCGTTCACCGGCAGGTGTTGGGCGTATAGGATGTGCATTGCGATCGAATATCTTAATATCTAATTCTTCCTCGAGTTTTTGTATCATCATACTCAGGGTAGGTTGTGTAACATGGCAATATTCTGCCGCTTTTGCGAAGTGGCGTAATGTAGAAACGGCCAGTATATATTCGAGCTGTTGAAAATTCATAATATTTTCTTTGATAGATTTTATCTATGCAAAGATAGAAATTATCAGTTTGTTTCTATCAATTCGACTCGATATCTTTGTATCAACAAAAACAAACAAATAAAATTTATAAATTATGAAGACAACAAATTATATCCATTTGGATGTTCAAAAAACAGAGACTATTGTAAATGGTTTGCAACAGCTTTTGGCCGATTTTCAGGTATATTATACAAATTTGAGAGGATTTCATTGGAATATCAAAGGTCAGCTATTTTTTGCTTTGCACAGTAAATTTGAAGAATTGTATAATGATGCTGCTGAAAAAGTGGATGAAATTGCTGAAAGAATATTGATGCTTGGCGGAGTACCAGAACATAATTTTAGTAGTTATCTGAAAGTATCTCGTATAAAAGAAACCGCTTATGTCTCGGATGCAGATGAAGCCTTGAAAAATATTCTTGAAACTTATGGGCATTTTATAGAAGAAGAAAGAAAATTGCTTTCTGTAGCTTCAGATGCAAGAGATGAAGTAACTGTATCGATGATGAGCGATTTTTTGGCCGAACAGGAAAAGTTGGTTTGGATGTTGAGTGCTTTTACTGATTAATAAATTATCCTCATTGTTAAGAGGAATATTCCGTCATAGAAAAACAAAAAGACCTTTCCGAAGGAGGAAAGGTCTTTTTTATAGTAGTCGTTGTAAGTCGAAAAAATTAATATGTTGTTAGACTTGCATGCGGAGAACAATTAGCAATAATAATCTGAAATCAGGCTTTCGGACGTGCTTCTTTTACGATCATTGTACGGCCTTCATATTCGGCTCCATTTAGTTCTTCAATGGCTTGTTTAGCCTGAGCTTCATTTGCCATTTCGATAAAGGCGAATCCTTTTGATTTACCGGTTTCACGGTCTTTAATGATCTTAACAGATTCAACAGGACCATACTCTTCCATTACTTGTTGCAAGTCTGCTTCCTTAACACGGTAGTTAAGATTTCCAATGTAAATGTTCATAATAAAAAATAAGTTGATAAATAAAATGTTGAATAGGCGGGTTTGAAATAAGGTTTTATAAAACATACATTAAATTAAATGTATGAAGCATTCAACATTCAGAGCAAACCTACTCTCATTCGATTACAAAGAAAAATATAAAATTTGGATGTACAAGCGAATGATAAATTTTTTTTATTTAAGGTATGTGGCAGGCTTGAAAAACGGTATTTTATGCTTTAAATTTAAAACAAAATCGTAAAACCTGTTTGATTATCGAAAGATTACAATTACTTTTGCGCTGCCAATTGTATTTTGTTAAAAAAATAAGTTGAGATAGGCGGTGATTTCTTGTGCCGTCATTGAATGCATAATAATTTTAAATTAAATAAATTCGTAAGAATGAACGTTTCGCAACAAAACATTGACAATGTAAATGCTGTAATCAAAATAGAGATTACAAAAGCCGATTATCAGGAGAAAGTAGATAAAGCTCTGCGTACTTATCGTCAGAAGGCTAATATCCCGGGTTTTCGTCGAGGTATGGTACCCATGGGAATGGTAAAAAAGATGTTTGGTAAATCTGTTCTGGTAGAAGAAATCAACAAGGAGGTTTCAGAACAACTTTACAACCATATTAAGGAAAATAAATTGAATATTTTGGGCGAACCTCTGCCTTCGGCCGAACAAAAAAATATTGATTTCGATACACAAGAGGATTTTGAGTTTTCGTTTGATATTGCTTTGGCTCCTGAAATTAAAGTTGATCTTAATAAAAATGTAAAAGTCGATTACTATAATATTAAGATCGATGATGAAATGGTAAAGAAGCAGTGCGATGCGATGGCAAATCGTTTCGGTACTCAAATCGAAGTGGAAACAGCCGGAGATAACGACATGATTCGGGGTAAACTTACCGAACTTGCTGAAGATGGAACCGTTAAAGAGGACGGTATTGCCGTTGAAAGCACTATCGTGTCTCCTTCTCATTTTAAGAATGATGATGAAAAGGCTAAATTTGCTGGAGTGAAAGTCGGGGATAAAGTTGTTTTTAACCCTTCGAATACATGTAATGGACTTGAAGTAGAAATGGCTTCTATGTTACACATCTCTAAAGAACAGGCGGCTGATGTTAAAAGTGATTTCGAAATGGAAGTTACTGGAATATTAGGATTTAAACCTGCTGAGATGGGACAAGAGCTGTTCGATAACGTTTTCGGTAAAGATGTTGTGAAAACTGAGGAGGAATATATAGCCAAAATTAAAGAAATGCTGGCAGCTCAGTTAAGCCCCGAAAGCGATTATAAATTCAGTATAGATGCTCGTAAAGTAATCGAAAAAAAGGTAGGTAATGTGGAATTGCCTGAAGAGTTCTTAAAACGTTGGCTGGTAGCATCAGGGGAAAATCGTACTCCCGAATCTATTGAAGAAGAATACCCAAAAATGCTTCCCGATCTTAAGTGGCATTTGATAAAAGAACAGATTGTACGCGACTTGAATATTAAGGTAGAAGACGCCGATGTACTCGAAATGGCTAAAAAAGTTACTCAAGCACAGTTTGCTCAATACGGGATGGCTAATGTTCCTGCTGATATTCTTGAAAAGTATGCGACTGATATGCTTAAAGATAAAAATGCTGTACGTAATATCGTAGATCGTGCTACGGAAGAAAAAATTACGAAGGCTATAAAAGAAAAGGTGAAACTTAATGAAAAAGAGATTGCCCTCGACGATTTTTATAAACTGTTCGAAAATAAATAACTCGAAAATGATAGCAAAAATTCCCGTATCTTGGAAAAGATATGGGAATTTTTATGTCTTTTGATTATATGATATGCCCGGTGAAGAACAATTTCGGCAGGTATATTTTTTTGTATTATTATTGATTTTATATTCTTTTATGTGACGAATGCAATAAAATAAATTTGTATGTTTACTGAAATTATTTATACCTTTGTTTGTTACAATTAAAGAATGACAATTTAAAATTTAAAGAAAATGGCGATAAACGATTTTAAGAATTATGCAACCAAGCATTTAGGTATGAATGGTCTGGCATTGGATAAATATATGGATATAACGAGCAGTTATATTTCGCCTACCATAATCGAGGAGAGACAATTGAATGTCGCCCAGATGGATGTTTTCTCGCGTTTGATGATGGATCGTATTATTTTTTTGGGTACACAAGTTGATGATTATACGGCTAATGTAATACAGGCTCAATTGCTGTATTTGGATTCTGCAGATGCCGGAAAAGATATTTCGATATATATCAATTCTCCGGGTGGAAGTGTGTATGCCGGACTTGGAATTTATGACACGATGCAGTATATTGCCAGTGATGTTTCTACGATATGTACCGGTATGGCTGCTTCTATGGCTGCAGTTCTCCTTGTTGCCGGTACTAAAGGTAAACGATTTGCTTTAAGGCATTCCCGCGTCATGATACATCAACCTATGGGAGGAGCCCAGGGACAAGCGTCGGATATTGAAATTACTGCTCGTGAAATACAAAAGTTGAAAAAAGAATTGTATACGATTATTGCAGATCATTCGGGAAATACGTATGAGCGTGTAGAAAAAGATTCTGATCGTGATTATTGGATGACTGCCGCAGAAGCAAAAGAATACGGGATGATCGATGATGTACTTTCACGCTCAAAATAATCCTTTAAAATAGACTTGAAAATTAGAAGAGAAGCAAGAACGATAAATTATAATGGCGAAGCAAGAACACAAATGTAGTTTCTGTGGACGATCGGAAAATGAAGTAAATTTGTTAATAACCGGTATGACTGGTTATATTTGTGATACATGTGTCGAACAGGCTTATCTGATCACCGAAGAAGCTTTCGGGAAAAAGAAAAATAATAAGACGGATCTCGGTTTTTCCAAAAAGGATTTACCTCGACCACATCAGATAAAAAAATTTCTCGATGAGTATGTAATCGGACAAGATGATGCAAAACGTTATCTGTCTGTTGCGGTTTTTAATCATTATAAACGCTTGTTACAGAATCAGGAATCCGATAAGGATGAAGTCGAGATAGAGAAGTCAAATATTATAATGGTTGGCCCTACGGGAACCGGTAAAACATTACTTGCGAAAACTATAGCTCGTATGTTGCATGTACCTTTTACAATTGTAGATGCAACAGTGCTTACCGAAGCAGGATATGTCGGAGAAGATATAGAAAGTATATTGACACGTTTATTACAGGTAGCCGATTATAATGTAGAAGCGGCCGAACGTGGTATTGTATTTATCGACGAGATAGATAAAATAGCCCGGAAAAGTGATAATCCCTCTATAACCCGTGATGTAAGCGGAGAAGGAGTTCAGCAGGGATTGTTGAAGTTGCTGGAAGGATCGGTTGTAAATGTACCGCCTCAGGGTGGTCGTAAGCACCCCGATCAGAAAATGATTGCAGTAAATACTAAAAATATACTTTATATTTGCGGCGGCGCATTCGACGGGATTGAGAAAAAGATCGCTATGCGTTTAAATACGAGAGTAGTAGGATATGCAGCAGATAAAAATAAGGCTGTGATCGATCGAAATAATCTTTTGCAATATGTATCCCCACAAGATTTAAAGGCTTTTGGTCTTATCCCCGAGATAATCGGACGTTTACCTATATTGACATATTTAAATCCTTTAAATAAAGAGTCGTTGCGTAGGATACTAACCGAGCCTCGGAATTCGATTATTCGTCAGTATGAGAAGCTATTTGAAATGGATGGTATAAAACTGACGTTTGATGAAAGTGCCCTTGATTTTATCGTCGAAAAAGCGATTGAGTTTAAGTTAGGAGCCAGAGGATTACGGTCGATTGCTGAGAATATTATGATGGATGCGATGTTCGATATGCCATCCTCTGACGAAAAAGAACTGAATATTACCCGTAAATATGCAGAGGATAAACTAAAGAAGACAAATATGCTGACTTTACATTAAAATAATAGTGTAAAAATTGGTTATTTTGAAGACTTGTTTATAATTTTGTTTCAATGCTTATATAAATCCGATTTCCAACATATGTCGTAATTAAAGTTTAATTTACTATTGAATGGCTAAGAGCACAAATCTGACAGAAGAGTTAAAAAGATATTTCGGGTTCGATACTTTTAAGGGAAACCAGAAAGCGATCATCGAAAATCTACTTGCCGGCAATGATACATTTGTATTGATGCCTACCGGAGGGGGCAAGTCATTGTGTTATCAGTTGCCGTCTATGTTATTGGATGGTACGGCTGTTGTTATTTCTCCACTTATCGCACTTATGAAAAATCAAGTAGATGCGATGCGTAATTTTAGTGAAGAAGACGGGGTAGCCCATTTTATAAATTCTTCGTTGAATAAAGCGGCTATAGATCAGGTGAAATCCGATATTTTATCAGGAAAAACAAAATTACTGTATGTGGCTCCCGAGTCGCTTACTAAAGAAGAGAATATAGAATTTTTAAAACAAGTAAAAATCTCATTTTATGCAGTGGACGAAGCCCATTGTATTTCGGAATGGGGACATGATTTCCGTCCCGAATATCGTAGGATACGTCCCATAATTAACGAAATAGGTTCTCATCCGCTTATAGCCCTTACAGCAACGGCGACGCCGAAAGTACAACATGATATTCAGAAAAATCTGGGTATGATCGATTCGGCAGTATTCAAATCTTCCTTTAACCGACCCAATTTATATTATGAAGTAAGGCCAAAAACTCAGAACGTAGATAAAGATATTATAAAGTATATTAAGAATCAGTCTGGAAAATCGGGAATAATATATTGTCTTAGTCGTAAAAAAGTGGAGGAATTAGCCGAAACTTTAAAAGTAAACGGGATAAATGCGTTACCCTATCATGCCGGAATGGATTCTGCGACACGTACAGCTAATCAGGATGCTTTTTTGCTTGAAAAAGTAGATGTTATCGTAGCTACGAT
Organism: Coprobacter tertius; assembly: GCF_024330105.1. Taxonomy (NCBI): domain Bacteria; kingdom Pseudomonadati; phylum Bacteroidota; class Bacteroidia; order Bacteroidales; family Barnesiellaceae; genus Coprobacter; species Coprobacter tertius. Next base: position 134,137 of record NZ_JANDHW010000007.1, on the reverse strand, counting down.
AGCCTTTGGTATGGGAATAGATAAACCCGATGTGCGTTTTGTAATACATTATGATATTCTTAAAAGTCTTGAGGGCTATTATCAGGAAACCGGAAGGGCCGGAAGAGATGGAGGTGAGGGAGAATGCATTACTTTCTATGTTAATAAAGATTTGCAGAAACTCGAGAAATTTATGCAAGGTAAGCCTATCGCAGAACAAGAAATAGGTAAACAATTGCTGCTCGAAACTGCAGCATATGCTGAGTCTTCGGTATGTCGTCGTAAACTACTGTTGCATTATTTTGGGGAAGAATACGGAGAGGAAAACTGTGGAAATTGTGACAATTGTTTAAACCCTAAAAAACAAGTGGAAGCTCAAGATTTACTTTGTGCAGTTCTTGAAACTGTAATTGCATTAAAAGAAAAGTTTAAAGCCGATCATGTGATCGACGTATTATTAGGAAAAGAAACATCAGAAATATTATCTTATCATCAGGACGATCTCGAGGTATTCGGGTGTGGACAGGGAGAAGAAGAAAAAACATGGAATGCGGTTATTCGTCAAGCCCTTATTGCCGGTTATCTCGATAAAGATATCGAAAATTATGGCTTATTGAAAGTAACGAAGTCTGGCCATGCCTTTTTGAAAAAACCGGTATCTTTTAAGATTGTACAAGATAATGATTTCGATGAAGTTGAAGAAGAAGTACCGATGAAAGGCGGAGCTTCTTGTGCGGTAGATCCAACTCTTTATTCTATACTTAAAGATTTGAGAAAGAAAATCGCCAAGAGGCTCGAACTACCTCCTTATGTTATATTTCAGGACCCTTCTCTCGAAGCTATGGCTACTACATATCCGGTGACTATGGAGGAGTTACAAAATATTCCAGGAGTTGGAGCCGGTAAAGCAAAAAGGTATGGAGAAGAATTTATAAAAGTAATAAAGATACATTGTGATGAGAATGAGATAGAACGTCCCGAAGACTTAAGAGTGCGTACTGTCGCTAATAAATCGAAATTAAAAGTATCTATTATTCAGGGTATCGATCGTAAGATTGCACTCGATGAGTTGGCTGAGTCTAAAGGTCTCGAATTTACCGATCTTTTAGATGAGGTAGAAGCCATTGTATATTCGGGTACGAAAATAAATATCGATTATTTTCTGGAAGAAATAATGGATGAAGATCATATCGATGATATTTTCGAATATTTTAAAGAAGCCGATAGTGACAGTCTCGAAGATGCGATTGCTGAACTCGGACGGGATTATACAGAAGAAGAAATACGTTTGGTAAGAATTAAATTCCTTTCGGAAATGGGAAATTGATTCTTTATATAATATAATTATGCAACGGCTGTAGAAATTTTCTACAGCCGTTGTTGTAATGGTGTAAAAAAGCATGAAAAAAAAGCATTTTACGCATAAAGATTCATTAAAAATATTTATCTTTGCACGCAATAAATTTTTAACGCCTTCCTCATTATGTCATTTATTGCAGATAAAGTTGTCATGGACGGGTTAACATTCGATGATGTATTGTTAATCCCCGCTTATTCGGAAGTTCTTCCGCGTGAAGTCGATCTTACGACTCGTTTTTCACGAAATATCCAGTTAAATATTCCTTTAGTTTCGGCAGCAATGGATACTGTTACCGAGGCTCAGTTGGCAATTGCTATAGCCCGAGAAGGGGGTATCGGTGTAATACATAAGAATATGCCGATAGAAGCCCAGGCAAGACAAGTGCATATGGTAAAAAGAGCTGAAAATGGAATGATTTACGATCCTATAACCATAAAAAGAGGTTCTACAGTAAAAGATGCTTTAGGGTTGATGAAGGAATATCACATCGGTGGAATACCGGTGGTATCGGATGACGGATGCCTGGTAGGTATAGTTACCAACCGAGATCTTCGTTTCGAACGTAATCCAAATCGTCTTATCGATGAGGTTATGACGTCTGACAATTTGGTTACGACAACTCAGTCGACCGATCTTCAGCAAGCTGCCGATATTTTACAGCAACATAAAATTGAGAAATTGCCTGTTGTAGATAAGAACGGTAAATTAATAGGGCTGGTAACGTACAAGGATATAACCAAAGCTAAAGATAAACCTTTTGCTTGTAAGGATAAACTCGGTCGTTTGCGTGTTGCTGCAGGTGTAGGAGTAACCGGTGATTCTATGGAACGTGTTGCTGCTCTTGTTGATGCCGGTGCAGATGCAATAGTAATCGATACGGCTCACGGGCATTCTGTACATGTTATAAATTTGTTGAAGCAGGTAAAAGCTAAATATCCGCAAATCGATGTTGTTGTGGGGAATATAGCAACTGGTGAGGCTGCTCGTTATTTGGCTGATGCCGGAGCAGATGGAGTAAAAGTAGGAATAGGGCCGGGGTCTATTTGTACGACACGTGTTATTGCTGGCGTAGGAGTTCCTCAGTTATCTGCGGTTTATGAAGTGGCAAAAGCATTGAAAGGAACTAATATTCCTTTAATCGCAGACGGTGGTATTCGTTATTCGGGTGATATTGTAAAAGCATTAGCTGCCGGCGGCTATTCCGTAATGTTGGGGGGGATGTTGGCCGGTGTAGAAGAATCGCCGGGCGAAACGATTATATATAACGGACGTAAATTTAAATCGTACCGGGGTATGGGATCTCTCGAAGCGATGGAAAAAGGCTCTAAAGACCGATATTTTCAGGCAGGTGAAACCGATGTCAAGAAGCTCGTTCCCGAAGGAATCGCTGCAAGGGTACCTTATAAGGGTTCGTTATATGAAGTAATCTATCAGATGGTTGGCGGGTTACGAGCTGGAATGGGTTACTGCGGAGCTGCCGATATAGATGCTTTGCACAAAGCTAAATTTACTCGTATTACAAATGCCGGAGTTGCCGAAAGTCATCCTCATGATGTAACAATTACCAGCGAATCACCCAATTATAGTAGCAGAGGATAAAATTCCGTTTATAGGATACGTTATAAATACACTAATTTAGCGTTGTAAATATAATTTTTTTATATTTGAATCGTTAAATTAGTGTATTCTTTTTATTAACTATATTTTGTAATAACGAGGGTTTACAAGCCCTACAATATTAAATAAAAAACAAATGAAAAAGAACTGGTTAGTATTATCTCTTTTTATGGGATGTGTTGTATCTATGACTGCTCAGAATGCTGATAATGATCCTGAAATAATGAAGGTTAACGGGAAAAGCATAAAAAAATCTGAATTCGAATATATTTATAATAAAAATAATCAGCAACAGATCGATCATAAATCGTTAGATGAATATGTAGTTCTTTTTAAAAATTATAAATTAAAAGTCGCTGAAGCCGAAGCTCATAAAATAGATACGACAAGGGCGTTTCAGACCGAGTTGGCCGGTTATCGCAAGCAATTGGCAAAACCTTACCTTGTAGATACGAGTGTGGACGATAAGCTGGCTCAAGAAGCTTATGATCGTTTAAAAGAAGAAATTAAGGTAAGTCATATCCTTTTTAATGTAAATCCGGGTTCATCTGTCGAAGAGAAAGAAAAGGTGCATGGCAGAGCTCTCGAAGTTTTGAATAAAATAAGAAATGGTGCTGATTTTAATAAAATGGCCGATGAATATTCTGAGGATCCTTCGGTAAGACAAAATCATGGTAATTTAGGCTATATTACCGGATTCAGAACAGTTTATCCGTTTGAAATGGCGGCATATCAGACTCCGGTGGGTTCGGTATCGGAACCGGTTGAAACGCAGTTTGGTTATCATTTAGTAAAGGTTTGGGATCGTCGCCCGAGCAGGGGTGAAATTCTTACTGCGCATATCATGATAATGACTTCTCCCGAAGATACACCCGATCAGGCAAAGGCGAAAGAAGCAAAAATCAAAGAAATTTATCAAGAAGTTATTCAGGGGGGAGATTTTGCTAAGATTGCACGGGAAAAATCTGAAGATACTGGTTCGGCGCAAAAAGGGGGAGAAATGCCCTGGATAAGTACCGGACGTATTGTTCCTGAATATGAAGAAGCTGCGTTTGCATTAAAGAATGTAGGAGACATTTCACAACCGATAAAAACAGCTTATGGATGGCATATAATCAGATTGCTCGATAAAAGAGCCCTCAAACCTTATGACGAAATGAAACCTTTGATAATGCGTACAATTGCAAGAGATGAAAGAGGTACTTTGGGGCAAAAAGTCTTGATCGGTAAGTTGAAGAAAGAATATCATTTTACAATAAATGAAACGGCGAAAGAGCGTTTGAATAGTCTCATTTCAACGGCTTATCCCACCGATTCATTATACCTTGCTACAATTGCCAATGATCGGTTACCTTTATTTACCCTCGATGGTGAAATTTATAAAATAAGCGATTTTGCCCAAGATGCGATGGGGATGCGACGCTCGGTACGAAATGCCAGTGCCAAAATGATGCTTGATTTGATGTTAGATGCTTATGTAAATAAGACTGTTTTGAATTATGAAGACAGCCAGTTGGAAAGAAAATATCCTGATTTCAGAAATTTAATGAATGAATATCGTGATGGAATGTTGTTGTTCGAGATTAGTAATCAGGAAGTTTGGGATAAAGCATCGAAAGATGAAGTCGGATTGGCTGAGTATTTTAAGAAGAATAAGAAAAAATATCGTTGGGATGAGCCAAAATATAAAGGGTTTGTCGTAAAATGTTCCAGTAAAGAGATTGCTAAACAAGTAAAAAAGCGTATTAAAACATTACCAATCGACTCGGTAGTTATGTATGTTAATAAAGAATTTAATAATGATACTTTAAAACAGGTACGTATAGAAAGAGGCTTGTTTGTAAAGGGGGATAACGAAATTGTTGATAAACTGGCTTTTAAGATTGGAGAAAAGCCTGTGGATTCTAAATTTCCTGTCATTTTCGTTTCTGGAAAGATGCTGAAAAAAGGACCTCAGGTATATACTGATATTCGGGGGCAGGTTACTGCAGATTACCAGAATTATCTTGAGGAAAAATGGGTTGAGCAATTAAATTTAAAATATCCGGTTGAAATACATGAAGATGTTCTAAAAACAGTTAAGAAGGATTAGTATCAGCAAATTTAGTTGTACTTTTATAGCTTGAAAAGTAAAACTAAAATTAGCAGTATATGCGTAATTTATTCTCATTGTTGATATGCCTGTTTGTAAGTGCCTTCTTTATGGCATGTAACAGAGGAGGAAAGAATATTAACAATGAGAATAATGCATTGGTAAGGGTTGGGGATCAGGTTCTTTACCGGGATGAATTATCGAATGATATGCCTAACGGATTATCAGCTGCAGATAGTGCTCGATTTGCCGACAATTATATTGCCCAGTGGGTTAATGATCGTATTTTGTACGATGTCGCAGCGAAAAATATACCCGATCTTTCCAAGATTGATCAAAAAGTGGATCGGTATCGAGAAGATCTTATTATTTTTGAATATAAGAAACAACTGCTGGATGAGAAGCTGTCGAAGGAAATATCTGAAGGTGATCTTAAAGCTTATTACGATAAGCATGCAGATGAGTTTAAATTGAAATCGGGAATAATAAGAGGGTTGTTTATTAAAGTGCCGGTTAATTCTCCTCGTATTTCACAGTTAAAGAAATGGTATCGATCTGATAAACCCGATGCCGTAGAAAATATTGAAAAATATGGTTTGAATAATGCTGTAATATACGAATATTTTTATGACCGCTGGGTTTCTTTTAGCGAAGTAATGGATAATATTCCGTATGAGATTTCCGATGAAACCGATTTCTTGAGACGTCAAAAATATTTGGAGATAAGTGATGGCGGTTATTGGTATTTATTGAATATCAGTGATTATAAAGTTCCCGGTAGTGTTATGCCGTTTGATTTTGCTAAACGTCAGATACGTGAAATTCTGACGAATAAAATGCGATTACAATTTTTGGTAAATACCGAAAAAGAATTATACGAGAAAGCGATAAAGGATAATAGAATAGAATATTATGGATCGCAAAGAAATAAAGAAAAGAATAAAAATAAATAATAAAGACATGCATAAATTTTTTAATACATTTATTCTTCCGGTCATGTTTATGGCATTAGCCTTTACTGCAAATGCACAGGATAATAATGTTATCGATGAAGTCGTTTGGGTAGTAGGTGATGAAGCAATTTTAAAATCCGAAGTCGAAGACTATTACCGGTCTTTACAATATAGCGGAGAAAAGATCGATGGCGATCCTTATTGTGTTCTTCCTGAAAGAATTGCTATTCAGAAATTATTTTTACATCAGGCAAAACTCGACAGTATCGAAGTTAACGATGCTGTCGTATTACAGCAAGTCGATGCCCAGATAAATTATTATATTCTGAATTTTTATGGGTCCAAAGAAAAAATGGAAGAATACCAAGGTAAGACAATGGCTCAAATAAGAGAAGAACTGACGGAATCGGTTAGAAATAATGAAACTGTAAATGAGATGAAAAAAGCGTTGGTGAAGGATATAAAAATAACCCCTTCTGATGTACGACGCTACTTCTCGAACCTTCCTGCAGATAGTATTCCTTATATTCCGACACAGGTAGAAGTGCAAATATTATCGGTTAAACCTCGTATTCCACAACAGGAAATCGATAATATAAAATCACGTTTACGTGAATATACCGACCGAATAAATAAAGGAGATGCCGATTTTTCTACTTTGGCTATTATGTATTCTCAAGACCCTGGCTCAGCTCGTATGGGAGGTGAAATGGGCTTCAAGGGAAAAGCCGAGTTTGTCCCCGAATTTGCCAAAGTTGCTTTTAGTCTTAATGATCCGAAGAAAGTTTCTAAAATAGTAGAAACAGAATACGGATACCATATTATACAATTAATTGAGAAAAGGGGAGATCGTGTAAATGTAAGACATATCCTTTTACGTCCTGAAATTGCTCAGAAAGATTTAGATGATGCAGTTAATTTACTCGATACTCTTCGTACCGATATTATTGATAAAAAGAAATTTACATTTGAAGAAGCAGCTCTTCATTTATCACAAGATAAAGATACGCGAAATAATTATGGATTGATGGTGAATAAACATGACGGCACTACTAAATTTGAAATGGGGGAACTGCCTCAGGATGTAGCTAAAGTTGTTGATAAGATGAATGTTGGAGATATATCGAAACCGTTTGAGATGGTTGATGAAACAAATGGAAAAGAAGTCGTTGCTATTGTAAAGTTGAAGAGTCGTACACTTGGACATAGGGCAAATATCGGAGACGATTATCAAGCTCTTAAGGCTGTTGTGGAAAAGGCCAAACAAGATGAATTGATCGAAGAATGGATCAAGAAAAAGCAAAAGGAAACCTACGTTAGAATAAAAGACGGTTGGAATAACTGTGAATTTAAATATGACGGTTGGTTGAAGAAATAATAACGGGCTACCATATTAAATGCGTAATAATAAAAAATATTTCGGGTTAGGCAGGCATAAGGTACTTATCGGTATCTTGTGCCTGTCGGCTCTGTGCGGGTGGGCTCAACATCAGCGGCGTAATCCGGATGATCCTCAGATAAAACCTTTGGCAAAGCCCGCATCGGAGACTGATGAAAAGAAAAAAGTATATTTGGAATATTCCGATCAGCTTTTTTTTGATAAAGATTTAAATCCCGATTTTCAGGTTCTTAGAGGGAATGTTCATTTTCGTAAAGAAGGAATGCATATGTATTGCGACAGTGCTTATTTTTATGAGAATACCAATTCGCTCGATGCTTTCGGTAACGTTAGGATGGAACAGGGTGATACTCTTTTCGTTTATAGTGATGTATTATATTACGATGGAATGCTTCAGATCGCAAAGTTGCGGTATAATGTAAGGATGGAAAACAGAGATGTCGTTCTTTTTACAGATAGCCTAAATTATGATCTTGAGCCGAATATAGGATATTATTTCGATGGGGGAAAGATCGTTAATGTCGATGATGAACTTACTTCTGTATATGGTCAGTATAGCCCTGATACGAAAAATGCAATTTTTTACTATGATGTTCAGTTGGTAAATCCGCAATATATTTTATATTCAGATACACTTGAATATAATACGGCTACGCGAGTCGCTAATATTATCGGGCCGTCGGTTATTGTTTCCGACAGTAATGTTATTTATTCGAAGAAGGGATGGTATAATACTTTGCAGAACATATCTACTCTATATGACCGATCTGTAATCGTTAGTAAAAGTCAGCAGCTTACCGGAGACACCATTTTTTATAATCGAAATAGTGGATTTGGGGAGGTGTTTGGAAATATGATACTTAATGATACGCTTCGGAAAATAACCATGGAAGGGCAATATGGATTTTATAATGAAAAAACTGAGTATTCTTTTGCGACCGATTCTGCACGCCTTCTTGAATATTCGGGACTGGACACACTATACCTGCATGCAGATACATTAAAGGCGTTTACATTGCCTGATTCGACAAGGCAATTACAGGCTTATTACGGGACTCGGTTTTATAGGACCGATTTACAAGGAGTATGTGATTCGATGAATTATTTTACTCGGGATTCTGCTTTGTATCTTTATAAAGATCCGGTAATCTGGAATGAAAATTACCAAATATTTGGTGATACCATCAAAATATATATGAACGATAGTACGGTAGAATGGGCTCATATTCCTCATTTTGCCTTTGCGACGCAGCATAAGGATTCGGTATATTTCGATCAGTTGTCTGGTAAAGACCTGAAGGCATATTTTCATAATGGCCAGTTGCGACAGGTCGATGTAAGTGGAAATGTACAAACTATTTTTTATCCCGAAGAAAAAGATTCTACTTTAATTGGTTTAAATCGGGCCGAAAGTAGTTTTCTCACTTTATTTTTAGTTAATCAGAAAATGGAAAAGCTGATTATGTGGCCCGGAGGCCAGGGTTCCTTGACCCCGATTCCCATGATAAAAAGAAAAGATCTGTTTTTGCCCGATTACCGTTGGTATGAAGCAATAAGGCCGAAAGACCCGCAGGATATTTTCCGTAAGATTGTAAAACAACAGGTCGAAGCTCCGAAAAAGCGTAGAAGATTCAGTAATGAATAAATTTATTTTGAAGGGATTATGAGCGATGTGATACAATTATTACCTGATTCTGTAGCGAACCAAATTGCTGCTGGCGAAGTAATACAAAGGCCAGCTTCGGTTATAAAAGAATTAGTGGAGAATGCTATCGATGCGGGAGCAACCCACATACAAATTTTTTTAAAAGAAGCCGGTCGCACTTTGATACAAGTTATCGATAATGGCAAGGGAATGTCTGCGACCGATGCCCGATTATCTTTCGAACGCCATGCAACTTCGAAAATACGAGAAGCGTCAGATTTATTTGCATTGCGTACGATGGGATTCAGGGGAGAAGCATTAGCTTCGATTGCTGCGATATCTCAGGTTGAATTACGTACACGACGTAATGAAGATGAAACGGGAACATGCATTATCCTTTCGGGGTCGGTTGTCGAGTCTCAGGAGTGTATTGCTTGTGCGGCCGGTAGTAATTTTATGGTCAAAAATATTTTTTTCAATGTACCTGCAAGACGTAAATTTCTGAAATCTAACTCTGTTGAACTAAATAATATTTTGGCTGAGTTCGAACGGATTGTTCTTATTAATCCGCAGATAGCATTCGAACTTACACACAATGAGAATGAACTTTTTAATTTGCCGGTTTCTAACTTTCGTCAACGTATTATTTCGGTATTCGGAAAGGGTCTTAATCAGCAATTGCTTACTGTAGAAACCGAAACTTCGTTGATATCCATATCGGGCTATATCGGTAAACCGGAATCGGCGCGTAAACGCAACGCATTACAATATTTTTTTGTAAACGGAAGGTATATGCGGCATCCTTATTTTCATAAAGCTGTTATGCAGTGTTATGAGCAGTTGATTCCATCTGGTGAAATGCCGAATTATTTTCTGATGTTTACTGTTGATCCTGCTTCGATCGATGTAAACATTCATCCCACCAAAACAGAGATAAAATTTGAAAATGAGCAACCTATATGGCAAATATTGGCGGCTGCAATAAAGGAGTCGTTAGGAAAATTCAGTGCTGTACCTTCTATTGATTTTGATATGACCGATGCTCCCGAAATACCTGTATTTCGTAAAAATGAGCCTGTAAAACAGCCTTCTGTGACTTTTAATTCTTCGTATAACCCATTTAAAGTATCTTCGGGTTCGGTAAAGCGTCCGGATTTCGACTGGGAAAAATTATATAGTGGATTTATAGCAATAGATGAATCTTCTCGACCCGATGAAGAAAGCGATGGGCTTATATCTTCTACTATTATTAGCAATGAGGTTGAAGTTGTTGGAGATGTTGTTACATCGGATACAATTTTGCCTGTCGGGGAAAATATATCTACCGGGTCTTCTTATATGCAGTTTAGGGGGCGTTATATTCTTACGACAGTGGTATCAGGTATTATGCTTATTGATCAATGCCGAGCTCATGCACGAATTTTATATGATAAATATATTGTAAATATCCGTGAAAAGCAAGGTGTTTCACAACGGGTTTTATTTCCTGAGATTATACAGTTAACGGCTTCACAGTCTGTTATTTTAGAGAGTATCCGTGAGGATTTGCAGTTTTTGGGTTTCGATATCAGTGACCTTGGAAATAATTCTTACTCGATAAATGGAATACCTTCGGGCATAGAAGGAATAAATGTGGAAACACTGATTTGGAGTATGATTGATACGGCAACTGAAAAGGGGCGGGATGTAAAAGCCGATCTTCACGAACAGTTAGCAATAACATTGTCTAATGCTGCTGCTATTCCTTATGGTCAAGTTTTATCTGAACGTGAGATGGACCAGTTGGTAAGTGATTTGTTTGCGTCTTCACTACCTAATTATACACCTGATGGAAAACCTGTAGTATGGATATTGACGAATGAGGAAATAGCGAAACGATTTAAATAATATAATTGATGAGTAGTGCGATTGCAATACAGAGCGTTGTACCGATAAGGGAAAAGGCTGATGAGACCAGTGAAATGGTAAGTCAGTTATTATTTGGCGAAACGATTAAAATACTTTCCTTAGAGGAAAAATGGGCTGAAATTGAGTCTTCTGATAATTACAGAGGTTGGGTCGATAGAAAGATGTTATTTGAAAACGAAATTTCGTCTAATATTGAGCCAAATTGTTCTTGGATTATTTCCTCACCGATAGCTGTCATTCAAAGAACAGGTATTGATGGTGTACAGTATCTTAGTATGGGAAGTCTTTTCCATGAATATGATGATGAAACGGAAATGTTCCGTATGGGAAATATGACAGGGCGATTGATTTCCGGATCGGTTATAAAGTCTCAATGGAGTTGTGTGGCTCAATTACTCGCAACAGCGCGTCATTGGCTTAATGTTCCTTATTTATGGGGAGGCCGTAATATAATGGGAGTAGATTGTTCCGGATTTATTCAGATTATTTTTCGTATCAATGGGATAGAGTTACCACGTGATGCAAAAGATCAGGCATTGGCAGGACGCTGTTTGGACACAAATGAGGAAATTCTTCCAGGTGATTTGGCTTTTTTCTCAAATGCCATGGAAAAGATAGTGCACGTAGGAATGATAATTGCTTCGGATCGAATCATTCATTGTTCGGGAAGCGTACGTATAGATATTCTTGATAAAAAAGGAATTTATCGGGAAGATATAGGAGATTATACACATAAGTTACATTCGGTAGTACGTATGATCGATCGATTATAAAATTTGTGTATAATGTGGAAAAATGTGTTCGTATAAGTTTTTAGTACAGATTATTTAAAGTTAAAAAAGGATGATTTCAGTAGAAGGGCTTACTGTCGAGTTTGGTGGTAATCCGTTATTCGATGATATAACATATGTAGTGAATAAAAAAGACCGTATCGCTTTGGTTGGTAAAAATGGTGCGGGTAAATCTACGATGTTAAAAATTATTGCAGGATTACAGCAGCCTTCTTCGGGAGTCGTAAATTATCCGAAGGATCTTTCTATCGGTTATTTGCCGCAGCAAATGCAGTTGGCAGATAGTCGTACGGTTATGCACGAAGCAGAACAGGCTTTTGCGCATATTTTCGAAATGCAATCCCGTATCGATAGCATGAATGCTGAATTGTTAGTGCGTACCGATTATGATTCGGATGATTATCAGGATCTTATTGAAAGGTTGACAAATGCAACCGAACAACTGCATTTAATGGGTGCCGGTAATTATCAGGCCGAGATTGAGAAAACGCTAATGGGATTAGGTTTTTCGAGAAACGATTTCGATCGACCCACTTCAGAATTTAGTGGAGGATGGAGAATGCGTATCGAATTAGCTAAATTATTGTTACAACGTCCGGATGTGCTTTTACTTGATGAGCCGACTAACCATTTGGATATAGAATCGATACAATGGTTGGAGAATTTTTTATCTACACGTGCAAATGCAGTAATGTTGGTATCACACGACCGAGCTTTTATCGATGCCGTAACGACTCGTACCATCGAAATTTCATTGGGTAAAATTTATGATTACCGAGTGAATTATTCCCGCTATGTTCAATTGCGTGCAGAACGTCTTGAGCAGCAGCAGCGGGCTTATGAAAATCAGCAAAAACAGATACAGGATACAGAGGCTTTTATCGACCGTTTCAGGTATAAAGCGACTAAGGCGGTTCAAGTGCAGTCGCGTATAAAACAGTTAGATAAAATTGAGCGTATCGAAGTAGATGAAATGGATAACTCCCGATTAAATCTCAAGTTTCCTCCAGCACCTCGTTCTGGAGATTATCCAGTTATAACAGAGGGACTTGGAAAGAGTTATGGAGATCATACTGTTTTTTCAGGAGCCGATATTACAATAAAAAGAGGAGAGAAAGTGGCATTGGTAGGAAAGAACGGTGAAGGAAAATCTACTTTTGTTAAATGTATTATGGGGGAAATTGATTTTTCGGGTCATTTAAAAATCGGCCATAATGTAAAGATTGGTTATTTCGCTCAAAATCAAGCTCAACTTCTGAATGAAGATTTAACGGTTTTTGATACGATAGACCGGGTAGCAGTAGGAGATATCCGTACTAAAATACGAGATATTCTGGGAGCTTTCATGTTTGGCGGAGAAGCTTCGGATAAGAAAGTAAAAGTACTTTCCGGTGGAGAAAAAACGAGATTGTCGATGATTAGATTATTACTCGAGCCCGTTAATCTTCTTATACTCGATGAACCTACTAATCATCTTGATATGCGTACGAAGGATATTTTAAAACAGGCTATTAAAGATTTTGACGGAACGGTTATAGTCGTATCTCATGACAGGGAATTTTTAGATGGCTTGGTTACAAAAGTATATGAATTTGGAGGAGGCGTTATTAAGGAACATTTGGGAGGTATTTATGATTTTTTGCAAAAGAAAAAAATTAATAACTTGCGTGAGATTGAAAAAAATATTTCTGTAGCGAAACACAAAGAAGGAGAGTCTATTGTAGGAAAAGATAATAAACTTACCTACGAAGAACGAAAAGAACAACAAAGACAGATAAAACGGCTCGAAAGGTCGATAGAGGAAAATGAAAATAGAATAGAGATTCTCGAAAATAAAATAAAAGAATTGGAAGAAAAATTATCTACTCCCGAAGGAGCTTCAGATACAAGATTGTACGAAGAACACGGTATGATGAAGAAAGAACTTGATGAGGCAATGAATTTGTGGACATCTTTTACAATTGAACTTGAAGAAAAGCGCTCGTTAAACGAAAATTTAAATTAATTACAAGATGAAACGATTATTGATTTTATCATTAATGGCAGGATTGTTTGTTGTAACAGGATGCCATAATAAAAATGTTACAGTGAAAAACGATAGTTTAGATTTGTCGAATCTCGATACGACAGTATCGTGCGGCAGTGATTTTTATCAATATGCCTGTGGAGGTTGGATGAAAAAAAATCCTTTAAAACCAGAATACAGCCGGTTTGGTTCATTCGATCAGTTACGGGAAAATAATAAGGAACAGCTAAAGGACCTGATTATGGAACTGGGGAAGAAGAAATTCGATCAGGGAAGTATAGCTCAAAAGGTTTCCGATTTGTATAACCTCGGACTCGATAGTGTTCGACTGAATTCGGAATCAATTGCTCCATTGGCTGCTCAAATAAAAGATGTATTGGAGGCGAAGGATAAAAAAGCGTTTAGTATCAAGATTGCAAATTTGCAAAAGCAGGGAGCATCACCTTTCTTTTCTTTATTTGTAGGAGCAGATGATAAAAACAGCTCAGAAAATATTGTGAGCCTTTATCAAAGCGGTATAAATATGGGAGATAGAGATTATTATTTATTAAATGATTCTGATAATCTTAAAATTAGAAATGCATACGAAAAATATGTAGAAAAGATATTTGTTTTAGCCGGTTATAAATCGGAAGATGCTGGAAAAGCAGCTAAATCGGTGTTGAAAACAGAGACTAAATTAGCGAATGTTTTTTATACGAGAGAAAAGCTACGGGATCCGCAGATAAATTATAATAAAATGCCTTTCAATAAATTTGCGGCGTTAACTCCGGCAATAGACTGGAATGCTTATTTTGAGGCTATGGGTGTGAAAACACCTTCCGAAATAAATCCTATGCAATTAGGTTTTATAAAAGGAATGAATTCTGTGATTTCTGGGCTTTCCCCTGAAGAAATGCAAAATTATCTGGTTTTTCATCTTTTAGATGCTGCATCGCCTTACATGAGTGACGATTTTGTTTCGGCCTCTTTTGATTTTTATGGAAAAACAATGTCAGGAAAACAAGAGCAGCAGCCCAGATGGAAACGATCCCTTGAAATAACAAGTAATGCCTTACCAGAAGCTGTAGGAGAAATGTATGTTGATAAATTTTTCCCTCCTGAAGCCAAAGAAAGAATGGTAAAATTGGTGAAAAATTTACAAGTTGCATTAGGTCAACATATCGATAGCTTGGAATGGATGACCTCAGAAACAAAAGCTAAAGCAAAAGAAAAGTTAGATGCGGTATATATTAAAATCGGTTATCCTGATAAATGGCGTGATTATTCGGGTTTGACTATCGATAAATCTGATTCATACTGGGAAAATATCTGCCGGGCAAATGAATTTGAATATAATTATATGCTTGATAAGATCGGTAAACCTGTAGATAAGACTGAATGGGGTATGAGTCCGCAAACGGTAAATGCTTATTATAGCCCGAATACAAATGAGATTTGCTTCCCAGCCGGGATTTTACAGCCTCCATTTTTTTATTTCGATGCTGATGATGCCGTTAATTATGGTGCTATCGGGGTGGTAATAGGACATGAAATGACACATGGATTCGATGATCAGGGAAGACAATATGACAAAGACGGGAATCTAAAAGATTGGTGGACAGCCGAAGATGCACGACAGTTTAATCTCAGAGCCGATAAACTTGCCGATCAGTACAGTAGTATTATAGTCGTGGATACCGTACACGCAAATGGCCGTTTCACATTAGGTGAAAATATTGCCGATCAAGGTGGATTGAGAGTGGCATACACAGCTTTTAAAAATGCACAAAAAAATAATACAGAAAAAATAGATGGATTTACTCCCGATCAGCGTTTCTATTTAGCCTATGCAGCTTTATGGGCTATGAATATACGTGATGCCGAAATTCTACGTTTAACAAAGATAGATCCTCATTCGTTGGGTAAATGGAGAGTTGATATGGCTCTGAAGAATATCGATACATTTTATAAAGCATTTGATATTACTCCCGGTGATGCTATGTATCTCGATCCCGAGAAACGAGTTGTGATTTGGTGATCATATATTTGATAACAATAAATTTGAGTGGGGGATAGGGATATTTATTCTTATTCCCTATTTTTATATTAACATTTTTTGTTATTGAAATGTCTTAAGAAAAAATTGGCTTTATATTATTAATAGGCTACTTTTGTATAAGTTAAATTATGGTATATGAAAAATAAAATGATGTTTTTGCTTGGGGTATTTATATTTCTGAGCATTTTTACAGGCTATGCTGCAGGCCCTAAGTATATTTTTTATTTTATTGGAGACGGAATGGGTTTTAATCATATTGAGGCTACCCGACAATATTGTCAAAGTCAGAATGACGGGAATATAAAGAATTCACTTGTTTTTTTGCAATTTCCGGTGCAGTCTGTCGTTACTACGTTTTCTGCTACCAACAGGGTGACCGATTCGGCAGCAGCAGCAACTGCATTGGCAACCGGTACAAAAACATATAATGGAGCGATTGGCCTTGATGTTGACAAGAAGCCTCTCGAATCAGTCGCAAAGAAATTGAAAAAAGAGGGTATGAAAGTCGGTATACTTACGAGTGTCTCAGTAGATCATGCAACACCGGCAGGTTTTTATGCCAATCAGCCTAACCGTAACATGGGATATGAGATTGGTATTCAGGCTGCTGAGTCGGAATTTGATTTTTTTGCAGGTTCGGCATTTACCAAACCTATAAATAAAAAAGATCCGAATGATAAAAATGTATATACTGCTTTAGCAGATAATGGTTATGTCGTTTGTCGGGGAGAAGAAGAATATAATCGAAATAGAGATACAAAGAAAAAAATGGTATTGTTGTCGGCTGATTCTCTTATGATCGATGCACTTCCTTATATGATCGATCGTAAACCCGGTGATACCGCTTTACCTTTTTTTACTGCAGCTTGCATCGAACAACTTTCAAAAGATAATAAAAAAGGATTCTTTATGATGGTGGAAGGTGGAGAAATCGATTGGGCAGCTCATGCAAATGATGGTGCTACTGTTGTAAATGAGGTGATTGACTTTGGTCAGGCAATACAGGTTGCTTATGAGTTTTATAAGAAACATCCTAAAGAAACACTCATTGTTATTACTGCTGATCATGAAACGGGTGGCTGTATCCTCGGGAATGGGACTATGGACGTAAATACAGAGTATTTTGCAAATCAGAAGATGTCGGGTAAGAATCTTTCTGCATATTTGAAAGAAGTTAAGAAAAACAATCCGAATATCAGTTGGGATGAAATGAAGCAGATATTGAGTGCTGAAACCGGATTATGGAAAACAATACCGGTAACACTTAAAGAAGAAGCAAAACTGATGACCGTTTTTGATGAAATGTTTCATGGAAATTCTAAAGATGTCAGATCGCTTTATGCCAGTATCGATGCTTTGGCTACTCAAGTTGTTGCATTGGTAAATAAAAAAGCCCATGTAAGCTGGGCTTCGGGGAATCATTCGGCAAGTCAGGTACCTTTGTTTGCTATTGGGGTGGGATCGGATAAATTCAGTCGTAGACTGGATAATACTGATATACCTAAAATTATATTACAACTTAAAGGTCTTAAATAAAACCTTGTTATTAAATATTAAAAGCCGGTAAATTTTTACCGGCTTTTTAAGTGTCTTTGAATCTCAAATTATAATTTTTTTGTAACTAAATAAATAAAGATCAGAAAGGTCGAAATGAACATTTATCCGAAAAAAATTCTTATATTTATAACATGTTGATGCAGTAAAGTTTGTTGATCATATTATTAACCAATTGATATAAATTGAAATGAAACAAATTATTATTTTATTATTATCTTGTTTTACGTTATTTTCCTGTGTAAATAATGTAAGAGTCAATAAAGAAAATGATGTAACTGATGCCGGAATTCCAGATAAAAACATAATTGAAAGTGTGTCTCCTTATTCGGGAGAGTATAAGGGTATTTTGCCCTGTGCCGATTGTCCGGGAATAGAAACAACCCTTACCCTCGAGAAAGACGGTAATTTTGCATTGCATTTGGTTTATATTGATGAAAAGGATGGTATATTCGATGAAAAAGGAACTTATATTGTCAACGATAGTATAATTACGTTGAAAACCAATGCCGGGGAAGAGCAATATTATAAAGTTGAAACAAATAAATTGCGGCGTTTAAATGCCGATAAGGAGGTTATAACCGGACAGTTGGCTGATAATTATATTTTAGTAAAGAAATAATGATGAATATATAAAGGTTTTACTTTTATATATTTTCGAGGTGCCTTTTTTAAACATTTTTATCCTTCAGTCTGTTCTATTTCTTAAAAATGGAATGATTATGATACTTATAACGGATATTACCGATTGTTTAGGCCGGGAGATTTTAGCGTTGCTGGACAAAAATGATTTTAAAATACCGGTAAAGGCTATAGTAAATGAAAAGGAAGCTAAAAATTCTTTTTCCGTAAATTTGAATACCGAATTTTACGAGGGTTCAATCAACGATCATCCTTTTTTAGATAAAGTTCTGAAAAATGTTGATACAATATTGGTAACGGATTCTAATATTCTTTTCGATAAAAGAATGGGATATATCAATCTTGTAAATGCTGCTCGGGGAAATAAAGTAAAACGTATTATTTTTATAAGCACGGTTGGTCCTGATCATAGTGAATGTTGTATAATTCGGGAAAATAGAGATACTGAAAAATACATACGGCAGTCGGGAATTACTTATAATATTGTCCGCGTGAATATTTTAATGGAAAGGCTTCCGTTTTTTATTGGAGATCCTATAGAGAATAAAGTTATTTATTATCCGGCAGGGTCAGGACGTATTAGTTTTGTCTCGGTAAAAGATATAGCTGAGTTTTTAATTCGTATATTAATGTCTCCTCAGGAGGAAAATAAGGAGTACAGCCTTTCTCATAATGTTTCATACTCTTTCGGGGATATTGCAGAAAAGTTATCCCAAAATTATGGTAAACCGATTATTTATGAGCATATCGATATTAATCTTTACCGAGATGCTTTATTACAGACTTCTTTATCGGAGCAAGTGATAGACCGTTTTTGCTCAGTCGCTAAATCGATACAAAACAATGAATTTGATGTTACGGACGGAATGCTGCAAAGTTTGCTTAATCCTCATAATGGGAAAACGATTAAACAAAATGTGATGGATTGGTTTAAACGAAAAGATGATTCGACTTTATCTTTGAACTATAAACTTATGACGTTACCGGAATTTTTATCAGTAAACAATTGGAAAGCTGTTGATGCGTAGAAATTATTTTAAAAATATAGCGGTTTTAAATTTAGTATTTATATTTGATGAATTTTATAATATATGATGCCTATGAAAAGGGAAAGGATTATGGTGCTTTTGGCGCATCCAGATATGGAAAGGTCTCAAGGCAATAAGGCGTTGATAGAGGCTATAAAAGATTATCCTCAGGTAGATGTTGTAAATTTGTGCGAAGAAAATTTTTTTGATGCTGAAGAATTTGCCGAAAAAATAAATATGTCGAAGGCTGTTATATTTCAGTTCCCTTTTTATTGGGCAAGTGCTCCTGCCTCTATGAAAAAATGGATTGATGAAATTTTTACTCCGATTGCTAAAACCGACATAGTAAAAGGAAAACCTTTATTAATTGTGACCACAACTGCTTCGGAAGCCGGGGCTTATCGGTCGGGGGGCCGTAATCACTTTACAATAGATGAATTGTTGCGACCTTACCAATTGCTGGCAAATCACTTGGGAATGGTGTGGCAGACTCCCTTGGCGGTTTGTGGTTTATCTACAGCTTCTGTTGCAGTGAGTATAGAGGAGGGCTGTAAATTATATCGGGAAAAAATAGAATATCTTATATCGTTTTGAATTAGTATAATTGAAAATATATAATATGAATGCAAAATTTTTTATAGGAGTGTCATTTATAATGACTCTTACAATGGTAGGTTGTAAATCTGTGGAAGAGCCCGCATTGACAATTGGGGAGTGGCAGGTGAAAGAATTTGTATATGATCATGATACGATTCCATTACCGGAAAGATCTGCTACAATTCAGTTTACCGATACAAATACCATATTTGGAGCTGCAGGATGTAACCGTTATTTTGGTAATTATGATGTAGGAGACGATACGATATCAATCAGTCCATTAGGCCGTACGATGATGTTTTGTCCCGATATGCCTTTTGAGGATAAATTTGTAAAAGCACTTGAAGAAACAAGAATATATTCGATAAAAGACAGTATCCTTATTCTTGCCGACAAGAATAAAAACTTTATTATAAAAATGAAGTTGAAAGGTGACAATCCTTTAATCGGAGTAGATTTGGATTCTCACGATTGCAATTCGGCGGCCGGTTATACCTGGTCGAATTTAAAGGGTGATTGTATACGCATATTTGAGGATGGCATCCGTATGAATTCAGTGACTGATAAAAATTCAACGACGTCTGCTTTTATAATTTTTTCGGCAGATTCTGCTCAGGTCGAATTGTTTTTACCGGATGATGGTCGAAGACCATTGCTTGATCGTCGGAAATTGTCTTCGGGTGGGTATTCCTGGAATGAAGAAGACGATGATACTTATAATGTAAGAGAAAAAGACGGCCGGTGGATTATAGAGCAACGGGGAATTGAACTATACCGGTCAGAGAAATAAAATATTGTTTTTAAGAATTTAAGCTAAATTTTTCGTAAAAGGCTGTTTATAAACATAACGATTGTGAGATATATTCAATCAGAATATTTAGGATACATCCCGGTAAGGGATGTATCCTATTTTGATAGTTTGATTCATAGGTATATAAGGATACATTGAGGACACTCACCCATTATTTATTGTATGGGATCGTTATGTTGTGGAGTATTTCTCCAATATCATAAAAGGAAAGGTATAAGGCGTAATTTGGTAGCCGAATGAAATGAGCCGATAGATAGCCAATCTCTTATTGTTCCTTGCCAGTCAATCCAATAAACAAATGTAAAAAGTATTAGTGTAATACTAATATATATACCGATTCTTCATTCATTTAATCATAACATCATACAAACTTTGTAATACTGCAAATAATGATGACCGACAAAATGATTGTCTTTACTTTTACCTCTTTCTCTCCGAAGTACTAAGTGTTAACCAGCTACGCAATTTGCTCGATACGACTCTTTTGGCATAAAGGATAGGAAGTGATAAAAGGTTCTATTCTTTTTTTCATTTCAAAAAATGAAGTACCGTAAAAATAGAGGGCTGTCCATTCGTCGGCTTCCCAATAGCTATAAAAACGGCCTATGCCTTCCATGGCAGTTTCCATTTGTTCAATGACGTGATTAATGTCGCAATTCTCGTAAACTTCGTCAGTCAATTCCGTACCGTTGGAATAATAAGCCAGCCCCTCTAAAGTTCCCACTTTTATCTTTGACTCAGTGCTCAATAGAGCCGACCCTTTGGGGATACCTAATTGATTAGTCAACTCCGCTAAACGGTCTATATTGTTGAGGCTGCTATTATTCAGGTGTATTTCTATGTCGCAAGATACGATTTCTCCACCTTTAGAACTTTGAAGAGTTCCACCACCGGTTACTTCTCCCAGTTTCTCTTTTTCAAGTATTTCTTGGAGTTTATCTTCCAATATATGTCTGTGCATAGGTTGTAAACGAGCATTTAAATTCAATGTTAATTCCATTTTCTTAATAATTTTATTTGTTGGATAATGTTTTTCGGCTAACCGATTCGTTTTAATGTTTTAAATTTATGTCTCAAAAATTCACGTCATTTCCTTATTATTCTTTTTATGGCTTTATCTCTAGGATATATCATCGGTATATTATCCGTCTATTATCTACGAGAATATATTTAGCAAATAATATGTTCATATTTCTTATTTTTAATTTTATCGATAGTATTACGTTAACAGTAACACATTAAATCTTCGTTGTAATTTTTTTTCTGATTCTTGATAAGTGTATGTATATTATACTATTTATATATTGTATTATATAAATATGAAATTCAATTAATTAAAAATTTATTATATATGATAAACTATATAATTAGCTATAAAAATACATTATTAATGATATGTCTACAACAAAAGAAGGTTTTTTTTTCGTTGCATGTATTGAAATCTGTTTTATAGTAGAAAAAAGACGGCTTAAACTTATTTTTTTCTACTTTTGCGTATATATAGTATAAATAAACATGGAACAATCGAAGAATAAACGCAACCGTCGTACCCGTGCCGAACTGGAAGCGGACGTGTTTGATGCCGTCCGACAGTTGGCAAGTGAGAAAGGACTGGCACAAATCACCTTTACAGACATTATGCAGAGGGCAGGCATTCAAATGTCTGTCCTTCTCAACAATTATAAGAGCATGGAAAGGGTACTGGATAAGTATGCTTATTTTTCCGATTACTGGCTACACGACCTATTCGACGAGGAACATCCCACCGACAAAGCAGGTGAGGATATACTGAAAAGCACTTTGAAATCATTGGCTGTTTATCTCTATGACAACATAGACATGCAGCACCTGTTGGTGTGGGAGCTCGAAGCCGACAATCCGACTACACGTCGTATTGCCCGAAGTCGGGAGAAACACTACCGTACAGCAATAGAGGAATTGAAACGACTGTTCGAGGGTACCGACATCCCGGTCGATATTATAGCCGGACTACTTACTGCCGGAACGTATTATCTGATACTGCACCGTCGCCGTTCAACCTTCTGGGGTGTGGACTACCAGCGTAAGGAGAACCGTGAACGACTGTACACTGCACTCGACTATCTTTGTGGCTTAGTATTTAATGCACGTAAGAAACATGACAATACCATAGAGATTGCCCGCAAATTTAAAGAGAAAGGGATAGACACCGCTACTATTGCCGAGTGTACCGATTTTCCCGTCAGTGTCATCGAGCAGTTATAAATTGTCTTAATTCGTATATTTAAGCCGGGTTATCAGAATAGAGTAATTAAACGTCAAAATCTCGCAACTTAAGAATTAGATCCCTATTCTGCTATTTTTTCAATGCGGTATAATTACAGGAAACTTGTCATAAACTTACAATTTTTTCCTTGAAAATATGCGTCCTCTTGTATTTTCTTATACAAGGATATTAAGAATATATATAAATATAAAATCGTATCTTTGACTAAAAAATATATATGGTGAACATCGGTAAATATAATACCCTTAAGATTGTAAAAGAGGTAGATTTTGGACTCTATCTCGATGGAGAAGAGAAAGGTGAGATATTATTACCTTCCCGTTACGTCCCCGAAGGGTATCTGATAGGTGAAAATATAGATGTATTCGTATATAAGGATTCTGAAGATAGATTGATTGCTACAACAGAACACCCTTATGCACAGGTCGGTGATTTTGTTTTACTTGAAGTGAAATCGGTAAATAATGTAGGTGCTTTTCTTGAATGGGGATTGGCAAAAGATTTGTTAGTGCCTTTCCGTGAACAGAAAATGAAAATGCAAGAAGGCCGCTCTTATATTGTTTATATATATCTTGATAATGTTACCGAGAGAATTGTAGCTTCTGCAAAATTGGAGAAGTTTCTCGATAATACGATGGTAAGGTACGAACCGAATCAAGAGGTAGATCTATTAATCGTACAAGAAACAGAACTTGGATATAAAGTTATTATAAACAATCTTCATTGGGGTATGATATACCATAATGAAATATTTAGTGAAATTGAGAAGGGAGATCGGCTTAAAGGGTATGTAAAACAAGTACGTGAAGATGAAAAAATAGATGTTTCGTTACAGCCCTTAGGGTATGAGAAAATTGAGGGTCTTGCAGGAGAAATTCTTAAAACATTGAAAGAGCATGAAGGATATTTACCGTTGTGTGATAAAACGTCTGCCCAAGAAATAGGCGGTTATTTTGCATGTAGCAAAAAGAACTTTAAAAAAGCGATCGGTTATTTATATAAGCAGCATTTAATACTAATATTGGAAGACGGAATACGACTAATCTAATTGTTAATTTTCTCATTCTATTATTTAAATAAAATACGGTTCGAGAACTTTTTTTTTAATTCTTTGTTCTAATCTGTGTAAAGTTAATCAGCTGAAATGTTAAGATTTACAGCAATCAAGGACAAAAAATTAAAAAGTTATGAAACGTGTATTGTTTACAGTTGTATTATTGCTGGGAAGCGTAGTTTTGTTTGCACAGAAGTTAAATAAGACAGAAGTTAAAAACTTGCAAAGCTTTTTGCAGCAAAAGTCGGCAAAGGGAGATTCTAATGCTGACAGATTGGAAATTACAAGTATCGATTCGCCGCAAACCTGGAAAGGTGTCGTGTGGAATAATGGCCGGGTTCAAGAAATAAATTGGAAAGATAAAGATTTGGCCGGTGAATTAAATTTAATGGGCTTTACTAGATTGCAGAAACTCGATTGTTCGCGTAATCAAATAACAGCTATCGATGTTAGAGGTTGTTCTTTACTCAGCACTTTAAATGTAAGTCGTAATAAACTTAGTAATCTCGATTTAACAGGATGTACTTCGTTGATTAAACTCGATTGTTATAAAAACAGATTGACAGATCTTGATTTATCTGCTCCTACCCAAATAAAAAATCTGAATTGTTCAAATAATCTCTTTGTAGAATTAAATGTTTCGAAAGCGACGACATTACAGTCGTTAAATGTGCAAGGTTGTCATCTTGAATCTCTGAATGTAGACAGTTGTGTGAATCTGAAAAATTTATATTGTGGTTATAATAAGCTAACTAATCTTAATTTGTTAGGAACTGTCGGTTTACAAAACCTGAATATGGATAATAATGAGATTGCCACTATGATAATGTCTAAACAACCTTCATTACAGTCATTATTTTGCAGTGATAATAATATGACGACTCTCGATGTATTGAATTGTGATGCTTTACTCGATTTGGTTTGCTCATATAATCAGTTGACGCGTCTTAATCTTAACGGCACCGATAATCTTTTATTTGTCGATTGTTCTTATAACGATTTGACAACTCTCGATTTGAGTAATCGTCCTATGTTGCAGCGTGTACTTTGTAATCAGAATCAATTGAATACACTTGATGTATCCTTCTGCCCGAATTTGGTGTATATTAATTGCAAGTATAATCAATTATTCAATTTAAGAACAATGGGAGATGATAATCTTCGTATGATAGCTTGTCAATGGAATTATTGATCATAAAATGAAAATAGATTAAATATCGTCCGGCATAATTATTATGCCGGACGATATTTTTGTTTCCTGAATAGAGTAACAGAGATAAAATAAATTAGTATGTTTGTAAGTAAAGATTATAAATTAATTATGCTATGAAACCAGGGTTGGGATTTATATTATTGACAAGCATCTGTATTTTAACTTCGTGTAGTTCAATTTCTGAAATGACTTTGAATGTTGTAAGACCTGCAGAAATTACGCTACCTGTCTTTACCCGGACCGTTACTTTGGTAAATCTTAGTAAAAAGAATGAAGGGAGTGAAGGGGTATTTATTGATGCTTACGGTAGTAAAAGGCCGCTGCGATTGGAGTACACCGATCCTTCAGGAAACTTAGTCCAAATGTTGAATGATTATTTGGGAAAATCGGGATATTTCTCGAACATTTCTTTATTTACACTTTTTGACCGTACTAATTTGTTGAATAAAAAGATGACGGATAAAGAGCTGGATGCTATACGGGATAGTACGGGAAATGAGATGGTATTGGTTCTTTCCGATTTCTATATAGAGCCTACACTTAGAGAACGCTGGTACAATACTTATTCTCCGGTTTTGACACTCGACTTGGTTGCTCATTCTAAATATGAATTATATGCTCCTGATAATAAATATGAGACAATTAGTTACTCGGATACTTTGTATTGGGATAATGTAGGTGAAATAGTAGGAGATACAGAGATCGGCTTTTCTCTTGATAATTGTATAAAAGATATGGCGGGTTACACGGCCGATCATTTGGTTAAATTATTGGTTCCTTATAATGAGAGTGTGAAGAGGTTTTATTTTACATCCTCTGACCCCTTAATGAAAGATGCTGCCATTTATTGGAAACAAGGTAAATATGAAGATGCTTCTTATTTATGGGAATATGCGTGGGAAAATTCGAAAAAAAATAAAAAACGAGCAAAAGCTGCGGCTAATTTAGCTTTGTATTACGAATTACAGGATAATTATTCGACAGCTCTCGAATGGGCAAATCGTTCATTTAGAATATTTTCTTTATCTGCAGAAAAAAATACAGCTTATATTCGGATGCTGAAATGGTATATTGGTCAACTAGAAAAAAGAATAAAAGATGATGATAAACTTCGTTTTCAGTTAATATAATTCGTTATATCATTTCTTTTTTGATGTACTTCTATAAATTCTTATCTTTGTTCGAATAATGATTTTAAAACTATGAAAATGAACAAAAGAATAAAAAGGACCATCAAAATAACTTTTATTTCTTTACTTAGTATATTCCTTATTTTATCGGGGATTATTGCATTTGCTTTACATTTTATTTTTACTCCCGAAAAGTTGACTCCGGTTGTTGTCGAGGTTTCAAATAAAATGTTAAATGCAAAAGTAGATATCAAAAAAGTTGAATTGACTTTCTTTTCTTCTTTTCCTCGTTTCGAACTTCAATTGTCAGATGGTTCTATACAAACCCTTTTATCAGATTCTGTAATTCCTCAGAAGCGTGATTCTTTGATCCATTTCGGTCGTTGCGAGATTGCGGTTAATCCGATGCGTTATTTTTTTAAAAACGAGTTTATTCTTAACCGTTTAATGTTTAAAAATGCGGGAATATATGCTTATGTTGCACCGGATGGAAAGGCTAACTGGAATATAATAAAACCGGATACGGCAGTAACAGATACTTCAACTTCTAATGCTCAATTTAATGGATCCATACAAATAAGAAAAGTGGAATTTGAAAATATATCATTAGTTTTTGATGACAGAAGTAATGGTATATATACAAGTATCGATAGCCTTAATTTAAAATTGAAGGCGTCATTGACTTCCCGAATTTCAAAATTGGCAATAAAAACTAATTGTAATAACCTCATATTTTGGCAAAATGGAGAATTGCTTGCACGGCGTTTGTCGTTGGGCTTTTCTGGTGATATATCGGTAGATTCGGAAAACAATAAATATGAAGTCAAGGATGCGTTTGTAAATGTAAATAATCTTTCTTTTAAAACAAATGGCAGTGCTCAACGAGATACGGTAAATAATACGTTGGCAGTAGATTTGAACTATGAACTTGCGGTGCCTTCTGTAGAGACATTATTAGAAATGATTCCGGCCTCAGTTGTAAAAAAAGACGGTTTGAAGGCGAACGGGTCAGTTGAATTTTCAGGAAATATAAAGGGGATATACGGAAAAGATCAAATTCCTGAAGTTACTTTGAACGTGAAGATTAAGGATGCTTCCGGAAAATATAAAGGTATGCCTTATGGGATCGATAATCTTAGTGCCGATTTTGATTTCTTTGTAGATATGATGCGTAAGAAACAATCTTATGCAACTTTAAAAATATTTCGTTTCCGTGGTGCACAAACCGACATTCTTGCTGATGGTAAAGTAAGCGATCTATTGGGTGATCCTTTTATAACATTTAATACTAAATCAAAGATCGATTTCAATGGTCTTTCAAAAATATTTCCATTGAGTGCCGGAGTAAGTATCGGAGGTGAGCTTTTTGCCGATTTGCATTTTAAAGGTCATTTGTCTTCGTTAAAGAATAAGGATATTGGCCGTTTATTTGCTCAAGGGGAAGTTAATATGAAAAATGTTCTTCTCAAAGACACTTTGCATAAGTTCGATTTTAGGGCAGATGCCTCAGTGTTATTCAAAGGTAATAAAACTCTTGAAACATCAGCTTCGATACAGAATATATTGATGACGAGCCCTCGTATAAAGATTGATATGGCAGATTTTTCTGCCGGTGTTTCTCTGAATGGGATTCCCGATACTACAGGAATCATTCCTATGAAAGGGAATATATCGCTGAAAAAACTGAAAGGGTCATTGGGGGATAGTATAAGAGTATTTAGTGGACTTACCGATCTGAAAATTAATGTAAAACCTTCAAAAAAGGATAAGAAAAAGCCTATATTTAATTTCATTTTCGAGACTGATTCTTTATTTATGAAAGCCGGTAAAAATAAAATGGGTATGGATAAAGCCGGATTTAATATTACATTGCGACAAAATAAGGATTCATTATGGATACCTTCCGGTGTGATCGGTTTCAGACGTTTGAAAATGATAACAGATGCTTTGAGCCTACCGATTTATATGGGCAATACACGATTGACGATGGAACGTCACACAATTGCTCTTAACAGTGCTCGTATGAGAATAGGTGAATCGAATCTTCTTGCAAGCGGATCTGTCCGTAATCTGCTTAAAGCGATGACAGGAAAAGGAATTTTAATGGCTAATCTCGATATAACATCGGATATGATAAATTGTAATCAGATACTATCGGCATTATCTCCTGATATTATGACCTCTACCGATATCGATGACGATTCTATGACGTTTGAGGACGAAATAAAGGAGGGGGAAGAAGAGGAGCAGGCTTCGGATAATCTTCATCTTTTCATAATACCTGACAATTTGGAGTTGGTGCTGCATACTAAGGTAAAAAAGGCCCTCTATAATAAGATGGTATTTGAGAAAGTAAACGGTCTTATTGAGGTAAAAGATCGTGCAGTGCATCTTAAGAATTTAAGCATGAGAGCTTTAGATGCAAATATGAGTACTCATTTATTATATAAGGCTACCGATCGGGAAAATGCTTATACAGGTTTTGATTTTAATATAAAGAATATCAATATAGGAAAGTTAGTATATTTTATACCCGAGCTTGATACGATTGTTCCTATGTTGAGGTCTTTTAAAGGGCTGGTAGATTTTAATATTGCAGCTGAAGCAGAGCTCGACTCTGTAATGAATGTGCATATACCATCTTTAAGATCGGCAATATATGTAAAGGGAGATAGTTTGGTATTACTGGATGGAGATACTTTTAGAAAGTTGTCGAAGTTGCTGATGTTTAAAAACAAAAAACAGAATCTTTTTGATAGTATTTCGGTAAATATTACAGTAGATAAAGGGAATGTAAAAGTATATCCGTTCTTAGTGGAAATCGACCGTTATAAAGCCGCTGTAGGCGGGGAACAGAAACTGGATATGACGTTTAACTATCATGTGTCTATTTTGAAATCTCCGTTACCGTTTAAGGCCGGTGTAGATATTTACGGTAATATCGATAAGGTAAAATTCCGTATAACAAGAGCTAAGTATAAAAATTTGGTATCACCGGCTCAAATTAGAGAAATCGATAGTACGCGGATGAATATGGGGCGAATGATCATAGATCACTTTAGAAGAATGACTCAATAATTTTTATAACTTTATATTATTTAAAACGCCTGTTCTCTAAGAGTAACAGGCGTTTTATTATATATTTTATTCTGTTTTGTTATTCCACTCTGAATTTACTGTCGCATACGTTCACTTCGTCTGATATGAATAAACCTAGATCCGAAGCGGCGAGAGCGTTTTCAGGTATATTGTCTTTGCTGTAAAAATCGGAAAAATCAAATGTTGCATCGGTAGATAGCCATTTCCATATGTCGGGATAAACATCCTTAATGTGTACTGTTTCTTTGGGATAGTTAAACCAATCGAATCCGCATTCTAATCCTTTATCAGTATAACTTACTCCAGTACAGGTGATTACAATTCCGTACGGTATCCCTTCTTTATTGAAAGATTGATTAAGATGTGATGTTGATAATGCGTATAATTTTGTATTTCCATCAACTAGTATATACCATTCGACATTCGGAATTCCCGATCCAAATTTTGAAATATCCCAATTTCGTATGGTAGAACCTAAAAAGTATTTATGTATTTGCTCAACCGGTTTGATTTGGGGATCAAATGTATTAATAATACCGTCAATTCCTTTAAATAATTGGACTCTTACAGTATTTTCAGAAAGAAGTCCATCAAAAATTTGTGTATTTCCACAATATACTGTGCATCCTAAACGTATATCTTTTGTAGAGCCTAATGCAATAGGTTGTACTCCAAATCCGAAAATATTTCCTTGCCTTTGGTATTTTACATGTATGACAAGATCGTTATAATCGTAATCGCCCGATCTTGAATCCTCAAAGCAAACGACCTGATATAGTTTCGATTTGTTTTCTGTTATCATATTCGGATATTCCGATTTAGGAATATACTCTTCGGTAGGTTGTGTACCTTTAGGGATCATAATCGAAGTAGGTGTTATAACTTCTGCAAGTAGAACTCCGTTTATCGATACTTTTGTAACATAATCAGACTTAACATTAACAGAATATGGTTCTGTATTTATAAATTTTTCCGGTTTTATTGTTTTTTCAGATACCTCCGGAGAATTAATACAAGAATTCATGGTTAAAATTAGGAGAGAGAAAAACGCCGCCTTTTTCATAATCGTATGAATTTTTTAATGAATACTCTTTAGCATAAAATGATGATGAAAATATTTTATACTTTTCGACACCTGTATACAAATTTACAAATTAAAATTGTCTGATACAAAGATTTCTTTTATTTTAATTCATTATTTATAAAAAGCGGAGTTATTTTGAAATCTCAGGAAATAATAGTTCATAAAAAAACCGGAGAATTTATTCTCCGGTTTTTTTATGAACTATTTTGTTTTAAATCGATTAGCAATTTTTAATAGCTGCTATTCCCGGTAATACTTTGCCTTCGATAGCTTCGAGTAAGGCACCCCCCCCGGTCGATACATAAGAAACACCGCTTGCTAAACCGAATTTGTTTACACAAGCTACAGAATCACCACCTCCTACAAGGGAGAATGCTCCGTTTTTGGTAGCTTCGACAATTGCTTCACCTACAGCTCTTGAACCTGATGTGAAGTTTTCAAATTCAAATACACCTGTGGGGCCGTTCCATAAAATTGTTTTCGAATTTTTAATCACATCTGCAAAAAGTTTTTCGCTTTTAGGACCTATATCAAGACCTTCCCAGCCGTCGGGTATTTTATCAACATCTACAAATTGTGTATTGGCGTCATTTGCGAATTTATCGGCTATTTTTGCATCTACAGCCAGAATTAAATTTACATTATTTTCTTTTGCTTTTTTTATCAGATCGAGAGCCAGATCGAGCTTGTCGTCTTCACAGATCGAATCTCCGATTTTTCCACCTAAAGCCTTTGTAAAGGTATAAGTCATACCACCGGCAATAATTAAATTGTCGACTTTCGTGAGAAGGTTCTCAATGATTTCTATTTTTGAAGATACTTTTGAACCTCCCATTATAGCTGTAAAAGGACGTTTGATGTCATTCATGACTTTTTCAACGGCTTCTACTTCTTTCTGCATCAGATAACCGAACATTTTATTATCACATGAAAAATATTCAGCCATAAGAGCCGTAGATGCATGAGCACGGTGAGCTGTACCGAATGCGTCGTTAACATATACCTCAGCAAGATTTGCAAGAGCTTTTGTAAATTCCTTTTGGCTAGCTTTTACAGCTTTCTTAGCTGCTGCTTTTTCTCCATCAGTCGCATCTTCGGCCAAACCTCTGGGCTTGCCTTCTTCTTCTGCATAAAAGCGGAGATTTTCGAGTAACAGAGCTTCACCGGGTTTTAGATCGGCGACAGCTGCTTCCACTTTAGGACCTATGCAGTCATCAACAAATTTAACCGGTTGACCCAATAATTCCGAAAGGTGACCTACAATATGTTTTAGAGAAAATTTATCTTCCGGACCTTTTTTAGGGCGTCCCAAATGAGAACCGATAATAACGCTACCGCCGTCTGCAATTATTTTTTTCAGTGTGGGTAAAGCTTTTACCATACGAGTATCATCGGTGATATTAAAGTTCTCATCCAAAGGAACATTAAAATCGACACGTACAAATGCCTTTTTTCCGGCAAAATTAAAACTGTCAAGTGTTTGCATATAAAATAAATTTTAGAAAGTGATCTTTTATACGTTTGCAAATTTAAGAAATAAATCAAACAACTGTTACGATTAAGGGTTGTTTGTATTATAAAAACATCTCTTTGTTATCCGATAAGTTTTCGAGATTTTAGTAACTTTTCCATTTCTTGCTGAACGGTTGATGTTTGTTCTCGGGCGGCTTTAGCAAAAGATGTATCCTTAGAAGCGTATATTATTTGACGGGAAGAATTAACCAGTAAACCACATTGGGCATTCATCCCATAGTCAACGACTTCTTGCAAACTTCCTCCTTGTGCTCCGATTCCCGGTACAAGCAGGAAATGATCAGGAACTATTTTTCGTACATCGGCAAATAGTTTTCCTTGCGTTGCTCCTACGACGAACATCAGTTGGTCTTTGTTTGCCCATTTTTGTGAAATGCGCATTACTCTTTCAAATAGTCTTTCACCTTGATTGTCAACAGCAAACTGAAAATCCTGTGATCCTTTGTTTGAAGTAAGGCCAAGAACAATTACCCATTTCCCCGGATATACAAGAAATGGTTTTATACTATCTTCTCCCATATAAGGTGCAACTGTTACAGAATCTATACCGAGATGTTCGAAAAAACTACGGGCATACATCTCTGAAGTGTTACCTATATCACCGCGTTTAGCGTCTGCTATGATAAATTGGTCGGGATAGTTTTCTTTTATGTATTTAACAGTCTTTTCAAAAGCAGCCCATCCTTTTATTCCGAGACTTTCGTAAAAAGCTAAATTGGGTTTATAAGCTACACACATATCAGCCGTTGCGTCTATGATCGCTTTATTAAAAGCAAAAACAGGGTCTTCTTCATTCAATAAATGGGAAGGTATTTTTTTTATATCAGTATCCAGACCAACACATAAAAATGATTTTTTCCGTTTAATGTTTTCAAAAAGTTCTTGTCTGTTCATAAGTATATTCTTTAATCCTGTTATTATAGGTTATAATTCGCTCTCTTTTAATCGTTCGGCATTTTCTGCAATAATCAAGTGGTCGATGCAATCCTGTAAATCACCGTCCATAAAGGCCGCTAAGTTATAAATTGTATAATTAATTCTATGATCGGTAATGCGGCCTTGCGGGTAATTATAAGTACGTATTTTTGCTGATCGGTCTCCTGTGGAAACCATTGTTTTTCTTTTTCCTGCAATCTCGTCGAGGTATTTTTGGTATTCCATATTGTAAATGCGTGTGCGCAATTCTACCATTGCCTTTGCTTTATTCTTGATTTGAGATTTTTCATCCTGGCATTGTACAGTTATACCGGTAGGAATATGCACTAGACGTATTGCTGAATAAGTAGTATTTACCGATTGGCCTCCATGTCCAGATGCACAGAATATATCGGTACGAATATCTTTTTCATTAATTTCCACATCGAATTCTTCTGCCTCAGGTAAAACAGCAACCGATGCCGCCGAGGTATGTACTCTGCCTTGAGTTTCTGTTGCCGGAACTCTTTGTACCCGGTGTACTCCCGATTCGTATTTTAAAATACCGTATACGTTTTCTCCGCTAACTGTAAAAATTATTTCTTTAAATCCCCCGGCAGTACCTTCGCTAAAGCTGGTAACTTCTACTTTCCAGCCCTTATTTTCACAGAATTTAGAGTACATTCTGAATAAGTCTCCGGCAAAAATGGCAGCTTCATCTCCTCCGGTTCCACCTCTTATTTCCATAATGGCATTTTTCCCGTCTTGAGGGTCTGCAGGGACAAGTAATAATTTAATTTCTTCTTCGAGTGAAGGTAGGAGAGATTGGCTCTTATCGAGTTCTTCTTTTGCCATTTCCCGCATTTCTGCATCGTCTTCAGATTCTAATATAATTCGAGCCTCTTCTATGTTATCCAGTAATGATTTATATTTATTTCTGGCTTTTGTTATTTTTTCAAGATCGCGATATTCTTTGGTAAGTTTCACAAATCGTTTCATATCGGCAATTACAGCCGGATCTGTAATAAGTGTTCCAACTTCTTTGAAACGTAAAGATAAACCGTCTAATTTTTCTATTAATGTATTTTCGCTCATTTTTTTCTCTTTTCGATGTGCAAATATACAAAAATATGACCTAAAAAATGAGTAATATAAGGTAGTAAATAAGAGATAAATAAAATAGTCCGTAATCCTCAAACTGGGCATTCACATGCTGATTATCGGATACAGACTATTTATTGAGTAGTAGCAATTAGTAAACACATATTATCGGGTAACGGTTCAGAAAAAAAGCATGTTTTTGTTTTTTTAATGTTTATAGTTGTATAAAAATAAAAAAGCGGATAAATCAATAGTAAGATTATCCGCTTTTTATTCTTTATGTTTATTTTAATCTAACTTAATGGCATCTTTTACTTTTTCATTCAATAATGCAATATCGAGTACTTCTTTAATTGTATTTACATAATGAAATGTAAGCCCCTGAAGATAAATGTCTTTTATTTCTTCGATATCTTTTTTGTTTTCTTCTGAAAGAATGATTTCTTTGATATTGGCTCTTTTGGCAGCCAATATTTTCTCTTTAATACCACCTACCGGAAGAACACGTCCTCTTAATGTGATTTCACCTGTCATTGCGAGATGGGGTTTCACTTTACGCTGTGTAAATGATGATGCTATAGAGGTAGCCATTGTTATGCCGGCCGACGGACCGTCTTTGGGAATCGCTCCTTCGGGAACATGGATGTGCACACTCCATTTTTCAAAAATATCATCGTCGATATTAAAAAGTGAGGCGTGCGATCGAATATATTGCATTGCAATGACGGCCGATTCTTTCATGACATCGCCCAAATTTCCGGTTATAGTAAGCTTTTCGTTTTTACTTTTGCTTAGGCTCGATTCTACAAATAATATTTCTCCTCCGACAGCTGTCCAAGCCAGTCCGGTAACTACTCCAGCATAATCGTTTCCTTCATATTTATCCCGTGTATATTCGGCTGGGCCCAGATATTCATGCAAGTCGGATATTTGAAGTGTATGACGGAATTTTTTCTCTGTTGCTTTTTTGCGGGCAGCTTTACGCATTATTTGTGCGATTCTCTTATCAAGTTCCCTTACTCCCGATTCTCTCGTATATGACTCAACAATGATATCCATCGTTTTCTTAGGAATTTCGAGGTCTTCTTTTTTTAAGCCATGTTCATTAAGCTGTTTGGGAACGAGATGTCTTCGTGCAATTTCTACTTTTTCTTCTTGTATATATCCGCTTATATCTATTAATTCCATTCTGTCAAGCAACGGTTGAGAAATTGTATTCAGGTTGTTGGCTGTTGCTATAAAAAGAACTCTTGAAAGGTCGAAATCTATATCCAGATAGTTGTCATGGAATGCGTTGTTCTGTTCGGGATCTAAAACTTCGAGCAAAGCTGATGCTGGATCTCCTTTAAAATCATTTCCTATTTTATCTATTTCATCCAGAACAAAAACTGGATTAGAAGATCCGGCTTTAATCAGACCTTGTATTATACGTCCCGGCATGGATCCAATGTAGGTACGACGATGTCCTCTTATCTCGGCTTCATCGTGTAATCCTCCTAAAGAAACACGAATGTATTTTCTTTTTAATGCTTCGGCAATCGATTTTCCTAAAGATGTTTTACCTACTCCGGGAGGTCCGTATAGACAAATAATAGGAGATTTTAAATCACCTCTCAGTTTTAAAACGGCAAGGTGTTCTATAATGCGCTCTTTTACTTTTTCGAGTCCGTAATGATCTTTATCGAGTTGTTTTTGAGCATGTTTCAGATTAAAATTATCTTTAGTATATTCTCCCCAGGGCAAATCGACAAAAGTTTCAAGATAATTGTATTGAACCGAAAAATCGGGAGACTGAGGGTGTAGTCTTTCTAATTTACGAATTTCTTTTTCGAAAGTTGTCGCTATGGTTTCGTTCCATTTCTTGTTTTCAGCTTTTTTCCGTAATTCTTGAATATCTTGTTCTTGTACACTCCCGCCTAACTCGTCTTGAATCGTTTTTATTTGTTGTTGTAAAAAATGTTCACGTTGTTGCTGGTTTATATCTTCGCGAGTTTTCGATTGTATATCGGCTTTTATTTCGATTAGCTGCGCTTCTTTACTTAATGAAGCGTAAAGGCTGAATGCTCTTTGTTTTAAAGAACCGATATTCAGAAGTTCTTGTTTTTGGTGTGAATCCATAGGAATATTCGAACAAAGAAAATTCACTAAATAGTGATTATTCTGAATGTTTCGTAACGCAAATCCAAGTTCACGGGTGGGTTCGCCTAATGTTTTTAGAATTCTGAATGTAAGATCTTTCAGAGCTGAAATTAAAGCCTCGAATTCTTTGTCATTTTCTTCTGGTACCTCTTCATCAAGAATGGTAATATTTCCTTTCAGATAAGGAGCTAAAGAGGTCAGATTATCGAGATGAAAGCGTTTCTTTCCTTGTAAAATGACCGTAGAACTAGAATCGGGCATTTCCAGTATCTTAACGATTTCGGCAATACTTCCTATCTCATACAGATCTCCGTATTCCGGATTTTCTATAGACATATCTTTTTGGCACACGACTCCAATAAATCGTTTGTGTTCGTACGCATCCTTTATGAGTTGTAACGATTGCGGGCGACCTACTGAAACCGGTAAAGCAACGCCGGGGTACATTACCATATTCCGTAATGGCAATATCGGTAAGTCTGTTTCAGAAACTCCACTACATTCTATGTTAGGACTTCCCTCTATTTCAGTGAATATCGGCATAATGGTCGTTTCATTTTCTTCATTATCATTTAATGGATTATTGTCATTAAAGAAATTTTTCATATATAAAGTTGTCAATTTGTCAGTTAATACTTGAGTTATAACAAATCCTCTATTCCTAATAGGTCTTTTTTGTTTATGCAATGTGCGTGCCAAAGTTAATCAATAGTAGCCTATAACCGAAATTATTATTATTTTTTTGTTTATTTGTAACTTAAATCGATTCAAGAATGGGTAATCCTTTTTTTAAATTTAAACGTTTTACAATAAATCAGGATCGTTGTGCGATGAAAGTAAGTACCGATTCGGCTTTATTGGGAGCTTGGTGTCATTTCCCAAAAACGGGTGAAATTCTCGATATAGGGTGTGGGTGCGGTATCTTGTCGTTAATGGCAGCACAGCGATCTGAAGCTTGCATTACCGGTATCGAAATCGATCGGGAAGCAGCATTGCAGGCAGCTGAAAATGTATATATGAGCGAATGGAAAGAGAGAATAAAGATTATATGTGAAGATTTCTGTGTGTTTACTTCATATACTGAATCAAAATATGATTGTGTAATTTCGAATCCTCCTTATTTTGTAAATTCTTTGTTACCTCCGACTTTAGCGAGAAAGTATGCCAGGCATACTACAACTTTAAACTATTATTCACTTTTTAAAGGTATTTCGGCCATTCTACACGAAAACGGCAGTATTTTTCTCATATTTCCAGCAGACATACTCGAACATGTGATTGAAATTGCAGCTGGTTTTGATTATTTCCCGTTAAAAATTACTTCGGTGAGAGGACGGTCAGACCTTCCTGTAAAAAGAATGCTTACCGAATGGAAAAGAGGAATAGGAGTCTGTCATTATGATGAAATAATTATTGAGTCGGATCCTGGTATTTATACATCGGA
Organism: Coprobacter tertius; assembly: GCF_024330105.1. NCBI lineage: Bacteria > Pseudomonadati > Bacteroidota > Bacteroidia > Bacteroidales > Barnesiellaceae > Coprobacter > Coprobacter tertius. The sequence continues at coordinate 96,716 of NZ_JANDHW010000007.1, read as the reverse complement.
ATTTATAACTTTGTTACGGGATTTTTATCTAAAATTTTAAATTAACGAACTAATGATTAAGAATTATAGCATAACGTATTTTACAAGTTGCGATTATGAGGAAATTATATCCCTTTGGGAAAAGTCGGTACGTGCAACTCACTTTTTTTTGTCGGAGGATGATATCGTTTTTTATAAAAGTATGCTTGAAAATGGTTATTTACAAAATGTGCGACTATGGGGAATTAAAAACTCGGATAATCGTATATTGGCGTTTTTAGGAGTTGATGGTAATAATATTGAAATGCTATTTGTCGATCCAGATAAAAGAGGTATGGGATTGGGGCGTGAGCTTGTGAAATATGCCGTTTGTAAGTTAAAATGTAATAAAGTTGACGTAAACGAACAAAATGAACAAGCTGTTGCTTTTTATGATCGTATGGGTTTTGTATTGCAATCAAGAGATGATAACGATAGCTCGGGTAAACCTTTTCCTATTTTACATTTAATTTATCATTGAAAAAAATTATTGGTTCTTTTCCATTAGATAGTCATTGATACCTAAACTTTTATACGTATTTTTCAGTTCTTCGTCATTGTCGGTAATAAAAAGTAATTTATCATCTATTTGTAAATGAGTATGGCCTTTGGGTACAAAAAAATGTTCACCTCTTTTCACCATTACTACAAGTGTATTGTCGGGTAATGTGAGATCCATTAATTTATTACCGTGAGATAAAATACTATCATTTACTGTAATTTCGGACATTGCGGTTTTTATTTCATCCGGTAACGCAACATCAAAATTCTTTTTTGCATCGGGGGCTTTAGCCAAGTGTAACCAGCGAGCCATAGCGCTTACTGTGGTGCCTTGTACGAGTAGGGAAATAATTGTAATAAAGAATACTATATTGAATATAAACCGGGAGTTTTCGACTCCTGAAATAAGTGGATAGGTAGCAAAAATAATCGGAACGGCCCCTCTTAATCCTACCCAGGAGATGTAAGCACGTGCCCGTTTGCTGAAATGTCTGAATGGAAGCAGGCATAAGACGACCGATATGGGGCGGGAGAAAAGTATCATAAAAATTCCGATAAGAAGACCGATTCCGGCGACTGGAAGTAATTCGCTCGGGTTGACCAGTAGTCCCAGTGTGAGGAACATTACAATTTGAAAAAGCCATGAAAGCCCGTCAAAAAATGTCGTAAGACTTCTTTTATGTACCATTTTGTGGTTACCTACAACAAGTCCCGAGATATATACTGCTAAATATCCATTGCCTTTTAGCAGGTCGGTAAATGAAAAAATAAAGAATACTAAGGCAAGTAAAAGTACAGAATATAATGATTCATTTTCTATGTTTAATCGGTTGAAGAGCCATACGGTCAATCTTCCCAAAAAATAGCCGAGTAGTCCTCCTACAGTCAATTGTATGAGAAGCATGGTTCCAGATTGTACGAAATTAACATCGCCGACTTGAATAATCTGAATTAATAGAATTGTAAGCATATAAGCCATAGGGTCGTTACTTCCGCTTTCGAGTTCGAGTACCGGACGTAGTCTTTCTTTCAGACCTAAACCTTTAGAACGTAATATTGAGAATACCGAAGCGGAATCGGTTGAGGACATAACTGCGGCTAATAACATCGATTCTGTCAACGAAAGGGTAACATAATCTCTAAGGAAGCCGGTTATAAAATAAATAAAGTATCCGGTAATGAATGTCGTTAATAAAACCCCGAAAGTTGCCAGTACGATTCCTGGTCCTAAAACCGGTTTTATTTCTTTGTATTTTGTATCCATACCACCAGAAAACAAGATTATGCTTAATGCCATTACACCTATAAACTGTGCTTCTTTAGGATTATAAAATTGTATTCCTAAACCATCGTTTCCAAAAAGCATACCTACACCCAGGAAGAGAAGTAGTGCCGGCATTCCGAATCTGAATCCGGTCTTACCGATAATGACACTGATAAATAGTAATATAGATCCTATAAAAAGTATATTTTCTGCATTTAAAATCATAAGAATTCAATTTTTCCGATATAAAATTACATTAAAATAAAACAGTTTCAATGTGGTTTAATCTTTATTTAGTAAAAATCATTTTTCAATTATTATAATGTTTATTGTATTTATGAATGTTTTTAAATATTAATCAATTAATAATCATATTAAATATTTTAATTGCATTTTTACTTATAAAGTTTCGATGGTTCAAAAAAATCATCATTATATGTTTCTTTTTTCCCTAGTAGGTAATACTTCTGAAATACATTTTGGAGGTACTGCAGATGTTCGATGTCATTTGATTATACGAACAAAAACAAGATGGTCTTGGTTTATAATTAAAAAATTATTTTATGAGAATGGCGGATGTTGGAATGATCGGATTAGCTGTTATGGGCGAGAATCTGGCTCTTAACCTCGAGAGCAAAGGATATATGGTAGCATTATATAACCGTGAGACCGAGTCGGATAAAAATGTTGTAGGTAATTTTCTTATTTCCAGGGGAAAGGGTGGAAATTTTGTAGGGACTGATTCGTTAGAAGATTTAGTTCGGTCTATAGATCGCCCGAGAAAAATAATAATGATGATAAAAGCCGGTTTTCCAGTCGATGATGTTTTACACCAGTTATCTCCTTTGCTCGATCCCGGGGATGTCGTGATTGATGGTGGTAATTCTTATTTTTTAGATACTGCACGTCGAGTTGTCGAAATGGAAAAGTTCGGAGTATTATATGTTGGAGCGGGAGTTTCCGGTGGTGCGGAAGGAGCATTGAACGGACCTTCGATCATGCCGGGTGGAGCAGCTGAAGCTTGGCCGGTAATAAAAAATATGTTGCAGGATATTGCGGCAAAACTCGATGATGGTACACCTTGTTGTCAGTGGATAGGACCAGGAGGATCGGGGCATTTTGTGAAAATGGTTCACAATGGAATCGAATATGCAGATATGCAAATTATTGCGGAGGTTTATGCATTGTTAAAGAGTATGTATGGCGATGAAAACGATCGTATTTCTGCAATTTTCGATGACTGGAACAAAGGAGAATTAAATAGTTATTTGATCGAGATAACAGCGGAAATATTAAAATACAAAGATACCGATGGAAATTATTTAATCGATCGCATTCTGGATGTTGCCGGGCAGAAAGGTACAGGAAAATGGAGTGTCGAAGCAGCTATAGAAGAAAATAATCCTTTGACATTGATAACCGAAGCAGTATATGCTCGTGTATTGTCTGATCATGTTGTTGCTCGAGAGATTGCTTCCCGTTTATATCCTGGAATTCCTGGGGTGAAATGGAGTGGAAAACTTGTAGAAAGCGAAGCCGTTAAGAATGCATTGTATGCAGCAAAACTTGTATCTTATGCACAAGGGTTTACATTATTAAAACAAGCATCGGATAGATATGATTGGCATCTCGATTATGGAACGATCGCTATGATATGGCGAAAGGGCTGTATTATACGTTCCCATTTTTTAGGTGAAGTAACTAAAGCGTACCGGTCGAATGTTGATCTTGAAAATTTATTATTCGATTCTTTTTTCGTACGCACGATAAAAAAGCTTGAATCTGATTGGCGTCATGTGGTTTCAGAAGGTGTAATGAAGGGAATTGCGATGCCTTGTACAATGGCTTCCATTTCGTATTTCGATGGACTGAAGACATTGCATTCGACTGCAAATCTCATTCAGGCTCAGAGAGATTATTTCGGGGCTCATACATATGAACGAAACGATGCTCCGAGAGGGATTTTTTATCATACCGATTGGAAAGGAACTGGAGAAAAAACGACGTCGGGTAGTTATAATGTTTAAAGAAAGAAAAATGAAAGAGGCAGAAAATCAAATGCTGGTCATTTTCGGCGCTTCAGGTGATCTTACCCGGAGAAAGCTGATTCCCGCATTATTCGAATTGTATGTACGTAGATTATTACCTGAGAAATTTATAATACTGGGAGCTGCCAGAAGTCTGATGAGTAACGAAGAATTTCGTCGAAAACAATCGGATTATTTGTCTGCATCTTCTAATATTTCTTTGAATTCAAAGGAACTCGGTTCTTTTTTGGAATTAATTTATTATGTCGCTTTCGATACTGATAATTGTAAAGAATATGTGAAACTGAAAGAAATGATAGTTTCTTTACAAAAAGAAAAAGATATACCAGACAATATAATATTTTATTTGGCTACTCCACCGGCGATGTACGAAGTTATACCTCCTTTTTTGAAAGCTGTTAAATTAAATGTGAGTCTGCATGGGGGAACGAGAAAAATTATTGTCGAAAAGCCATTCGGAACCGATTTAAAATCAGCCAAAAGACTGAATCGAAAACTAGAATTGATTTTTAATGAAAAAGAAATATATCGTATAGATCATTATCTAGGAAAAGAGACCGTACAAAATATATTGGTACTCAGGTTTTCAAATGGTATTTTTGAGCCGTTATGGAATCGTAATTATATTGATTATGTTGAAATCTCATCTTCAGAGACATTAGGTATCGAAAATAGAGGTAAATATTATGAGACAGCCGGTGCGTTGCGGGATATGATACAAAATCATTTGATGCAATTAATGGCTTTTATCGCAATGGAGCCTCCTGCTTCGTTTGATCCGGAATCGATTCGGGATGAAATTGCGAAAGTTTTCAGATCGTTACGGGCTTTCTCTACACACGATTGTCATAATAGTGTTATTAGGGGGCAATATACCGATGGAGAGGTTGAGGGAGAGACAGTCGTCGGTTATCGTAAAGAGAAAGAGGTGGCCGCCGACTCAAATACCGAGACCTATGTGGCAATGCGATATATGATAGATAATTGGCGGTGGAGTGGAATTCCTTTTTTTATATTTACCGGAAAACGTCTTAAGGAAAAACGAACGGAAATTACCATACACTTTAAATCTACTCCGCAACAATTTTTCAAGGGACAATGTGCTGGTTCTTCTTGTAATCAACTGATTATTAGGGTGCAACCGGATGAAAGTATTTCTATGAAATTCGGACTAAAAATACCAGGTGCCGGTTTCGAAGTAAAACAGGTAAGTATGGATTTTTATTATGATTCTCTAAAAAAAGACAAGCTACCCGATGCATACGAACGTTTGTTATTGGATGCGATGTTGGGAGACTCGACATTATATTCAAGAAGTGACGCTCTCGAAGCAAGCTGGAGATTTATAGATCCTATTGAGAAAGAATGGATGAAACATCCGACGAGAAATTTGTTATATTATAAAGCTGGAAGTAACGGACCCCGGCAAAATTTGATTGGGCCGGAGATTTTCGATTCTGGGAATAAAACAAAATGTGATGTTTCTGATAACTAAAAATTAGGAGGTGAAAAGATGAAAATGTATTATTATGCCGATGCAAAACAGGCTCTTCGAAGTATGACTGATCAGTTGGGAGCGCTTATCTCGGCTATAGGTGAGCCTTATTTTAATCTTGCTGTTTCGGGTGGAGGTACGGCAAAAAAAATGTTTTCATTATGGGCTGATGAATATCGTTCATTAATAGACTGGAAAAGAGTTCGGTTCTATTGGGTAGATGAACGTTGTGTATCTCCAAAGGATGATGAGAGTAATTATAAACATGCTAAAGATCTTTTTTTTGATCCGCTTAAAATTTCTACCGAACAGATTTTCCGTATTCATGGAGAATCTAAACCGTATGAGGAAAGCGAACGATATTCAGAAGTAGTAAGAGATCATGTTCCCCCTGTTGAAAAGTATCCGAGATTCCATTCGATAATATTGGGTGCAGGAGATGATGGACATACAGCTTCTATTTTTCCTGATAATTTATCGTTACTGACCGCAAAAGACAATTATGCGGTTTCTCATCATCCATTAAGTGGACAGGCACGTATAACGATGACAGGCCCTCAGATATTATGCCGATGTCCTATTTTTGTACCGATATTCGGAGAACATAAGAAATGGATCATCGAAGGTTTGGTCAAAGGCGGAGAAAAGACAACTTATATTCCGGTACAGTATATTGTGCGTGCAGCCGAAGATGCTACCATATTTACCGATATAGCTATTTAACACTTTTTAATCGATGAGAAGGTCGGGACGTCGGAGTCGAGTTCGTTCAATTGCCTTTTCATGTTCCCATTCTTCTATTTTACGCTGGTGTCCCGATAGCAAAATATCGGGAACCTTCCAGCCCTTGTATTCGGCAGGTCGAGTATATATGGGAGCTGCGAGCAGATTATCCTGAAAAGAATCGGAAAGGGCTGATTGTTCGTCGCCGATAGCTCCCGGTATTAATCTGATAATGGCATCGCACATGACAGCGGCGGCTAACTCTCCACCTGTAAGAACATAGTCTCCAATAGAAATTTCTTTTGTGATGAGGTGTTCTCTGATGCGGTAATCTATACCTTTATAGTGACCGCATAAAATTATAAGGTTTTCAGCCATCGAAAGGGTATTTGCCATTCGTTGTGCAAAAGGTTCCCCGTCAGGAGATGTATAAATAACTTCATCATAGGTTCTTTCTGTTTTAAGTTGCGAAATTGCCCTATCGATGGGTTCTATTTGCATTACCATTCCAGCTGTTCCTCCAAATGGATAATCATCTACCCGGCGATGTTTATTGGTTGAGTAATCTCTGAGATTGTGTACCACTATTTTTGCAAGATTTTTTTCCTGCGCTCTTTTAAGAATAGAACAATTTAAGGGACTTTCCAATAATTCGGGTAATACGGTAATGATATCGATGCGCATGATGTATATCTGTTTTTATTTGCAAAAATAGATTATTACCGTCGCTTGTGCAACCCTTTTTATTATATTTGCATAAAACAATTGCTATTGATAATGGATGAGATAAAGACTCATATTGAACATCTGAGGAAGCAACTCGACGAGTATAATTATAATTATTATGTTCTTAATTCTCCTACGATTTCAGATATTGATTTTGACCGTATGATGGCCGAACTTCAGAATCTGGAAGAGAAATATCCGGAATATTCCGATCCGCATTCACCAACTCAACGAGTGGGTAACGATATAAATAAATCTTTTACTCAAGTTGCTCATAAATATCCTATGTTGTCTTTGGGTAATACTTATACTAAGGATGAAGTAGTAGCATTTTACGAGAGAGTGAGGAATGGCTTAAATGAGGATTTTAAAATAACCGGTGAACTTAAATATGACGGTACTTCGATATCATTGGTATATATAGGTGGTAAATTAGTGAGGGCTATTACTCGTGGAGATGGAGTGCGAGGGGATGATGTTACAGACAATGTAAAGACTATTCGCAGTATTCCGTTGCAACTGAGAGGTAGCGATTATCCCGCTGAATTTGAAATGAGGGGGGAAATACTGATGCCTTGGTCGGTATTTGAGTCGTTGAATACTGAAAGAGAGCGTCAGGAGGAACCTTTATTCGCTAATCCGAGAAATGCCGCAGCAGGTACTTTAAAATCCCAAAATTCGGCAGTGGTAGCTTCGCGTAATCTCGACGCATATTTATATTATATGCTGGGCGAAAATTTGCCGACCGAAGATCATTATGAAAATCTGCAACTGGCACGTAAGTGGGGATTTAAAATACCGGAAGCAATGAAAGAATGTTATTCATTGGATGATATGATGGATTTTATTTCTTATTGGGATGAAAACCGTAAAAACCTTCCGGTAGCTACTGATGGGATTGTATTTAAGGTTTCTTCGCTCAGACAACAGCGAAATTTGGGATATACTGCTAAGTCTCCTCGTTGGGCGATTGCTTATAAATTTCAGGCGGAAAAAGCCGTCACCCGCTTAAATTCAGTTTCATATCAGGTAGGACGGACGGGGACAATTACACCGGTTGCCAATCTCGATCCCGTACAATTATCAGGGACTGTTGTTAAGAGAGCCTCGTTGCATAATGATGATATCATACAAAGTCTCGATTTACATATCGGAGATATGGTATATGTTGAAAAGGGGGGAGAAATAATACCGAAAATAACAGGTGTAGATAAAGATGCCCGTGGTGAGAACATCATGTTGGGAGAGCGGGTTAAGTTTATAAAAAAATGCCCCGAATGTGGTACCTTTTTAATCCGATATGAAGGTGAAGCGGCCTGGTATTGTCCGAATGAATTTGGATGTCCTCCTCAAATAAAAGGACGTATAGAGCATTTTATCAGTCGACGTGCTATGAATATCGAAGGATTGGGCCCTGAAACTATCGATTTGTTTTATCATATCGGTTGGGTTGAGAATGCTGCAGATTTATATACGCTTAATGAAAATGATATTGCCGGGCTTGAGAGATTGGGCGAAAAATCGGCCGCTAATATTATGAGGGCCGTCGAAGACTCTAAAAATGTACCGTTTGAGCGAGTACTTTTCGCACTCGGTATAAGATATGTAGGAGAAACAGTTGCAAAAAAATTGGCAATGGCTTTTACGAACATCGATCGAATTATTTCGGCTGAAGAGGAAGAATTGATTGCGGTAGATGAAATAGGAACTCGTATTGCTCGTAGTGTGAGGGATTATTTCGCTCAGGAAAGGAATATCGACTTTGTTAACAGACTTAGGAATGCCGGAGTACAAATGTCTTTGTCTGAAGATCGTATATTGAGTCAAACTGATATATTGAAGGGAGCTACGATTGTTATCAGCGGTACATTTTCACATCATTCGCGTGACGAATACAAGTTAATGATTGAACAGCATGGCGGTAAGAATACCGGATCGGTATCTGCTAAAACTACTTATTTGCTTGCAGGTGATAATATGGGACCTGCAAAATTGGAAAAAGCAAATAAGTTAGGGATAAAGATAATATCGGAAGAAGATTTCTTACGAATGATTGATAAATAAGAAGATTATGTTTTCATACCTGTTAAAAAGACAAATAATACGGCAACAGTCGCGATCGTCTTCTAAACGAAAAAAACGGTTGTATAATTTTAGTGAGGTAAAGACTGTGACGATACTTGCCGAAGTAAATCAATTGGGGGATTTAAAGCCAGTGATGCGTGAGCTGATATCTGATGGAATACGTACGACATTGGTTGTCCTTAATGTACAGGGTATAGAAATAGAGGAAGAGTATCCGGTCGTTTCTGTAATAAATATACGGGCCGATGATCTTATATTCAGGAAACTTTTTCCAGGGAAATCGATTATTAAACGTTTTATATCATTGCAAGGGCCCGTATTATGTGATCTTACCGTCAATATTGTTTATCCTTTACTTTTTCTTGCAAGTTTGTCTCGGGCTTCGATGAAACTGGGCATAAAAAAGAATGGGCTTACATCTTATGATTTGATGCTACAGCCTACACAGGAATTATCATCGGCCATATTAGCTAAAAATTTGTTTTTTTATTGGAGGAGCATTGATATAAAAAATAATAATTCGTAATTTTGAAGTCGCTAAATCAGACATTTTGAACTAAACAACTTTATGGCACAAATAAATTTAAAAGGAGTGGGTGTAGCGTTAATCACCCCTTTCAATGATGACGAAACGGTCGATTTTGAAGCTTTGTCGAAACTTCTTGAATATCAGATAAAAAATGGTATCGATTATTTGGTAGTATTGGGAACTACTGCTGAAACTCCGACATTGTCCGATGATGAAAAAGACCGGATTCTTCAGTTCGTTATCGAGCGGGTTAAAGGTCGTGTGCCGGTTGTTATGGGATTGGGTGGTAATAATACACGTGGTATTGTAGATGTATTGCTGAAAAAGGACTTTACGGGTGTAGATGCTATTTTGTCTGTTGTTCCTTATTATAATAAACCTTCGCAAGAAGGGATATATCAGCATTACTGTGCAATTGCATCTGCAACTAAATTGCCTGTTATTCTTTATAATGTTCCAGGTCGTACAGGTGTAAACATGACTGCAGAAACCACTTTGAGGTTAGCTCGTGAATTTTCTAATATCGTAGCCATAAAAGAGGCTTCGGGTAATATTACCCAAATGGATGATATTATTAAAAATAAACCGAAGGATTTTATGGTGATTTCAGGAGACGATGGTATTACTTTTCCTTTAATTACTTTGGGAGCGGTCGGAGTTATTTCTGTTATCGGAAATGCATTCCCGAAAGAATTCAGTCGTATGGTACGTCTGGCTCTTAACGGGGATTATGATAATGCTCTGCAGATACATCATCGCTTTACTGAATTATTCGAACTTTTATTTGTAGATGGAAATCCGGCAGGGGTTAAAAGCATATTGCATGCTATGGGGTATATACATAATCGCCTTCGTTTACCTTTGGTTCCCACACGTATAACGACATTCGAAAAAATAAGAGAGGTGCTAAATCAGTTGAACATTGTTTGTTAAACAATATATTTTCTTATAATATAAAATAATGTTTTTACGGTATATCTTTTATATTATGCTGCGAAAATTTTAAATGAAATCAATTTGTTTCATAGAGATAAATATATTTAGAACAGGCGACTAAAAATAATGTTACAAATAAAAGTGGATTTATGAAAATAGTACATTCAAAAACATTATGAAGCTTAATTATGTGCAATGATACGTATTATTGAATTTGCATTGAAAAAGAGAATATCATCTAAACTTTTATTACGGCATTTTAGTTTTATCTTCAAGTAAACTTAAGTACTCACTCAAAAATATGATTTTGTAATATGATACAACGTATTCAATCCTTTTATTTATTATTGGTAGCTTTATTAATGGCTACTGTTATATTTATGCCGCTAACATCATTTAATACGATAGATGCTTCTTATGAATTCCTGCCTTATGGGGTTGTTTCGATGGGAATTCCTTCGAAAATGGTATTACAGACTTGGCCGTTGGCTGCATTGGCTGCATTATCAGCTATTCTGTCGTTTTTAGCTATATTCATGTATAAAAAACGAACACTTCAAATGAAATGCTGTACGTTTGTCCAGTTATTGATTTTCGCTTTTTATATTGTTTTCTTTTCTTTTTGGTGGTTGATTCAAAAAGATTTTCAAATAGCAAATCCTACTTTAGATGCGGCTTTGACAATGCCTATCGTAGCTTTGATACTTTGTTATATCGCTCGTCGTAAGATCAAACAGGATGAAATGCTGGTACGTTCTGCTGATCGCATTCGGTAATAAAGCAAATTCATAAAAATAGCCTGTCTGTTAATAGAAAATCGGACAGGCTATTTTATTTTTTGTGAAAGTTATAGCAATAAATATTTGGTAAAAAAAGATATACTAATTAAACTTGCAGTTGTTTTATGACCTTATTTTTTAGTGTGTTATTAATATATGTGTGAAATGTATATAAAATTTCGCAATATCTTAATTTTTCTTTTTTTATTATCCAGTTCAATTTTATCGGGGCAATAATGCCTGACTTGCCAGTATAATCAACCCAGGGTAGGTGATGTTCTAAAATGGAATCGTATTACTTATCATTCGGGCGATTCAACGGGAGAGGGTTGTGTTTGGGATTTTTCAAATGTGAAGGCAACGGGCCCTATAGAAAGTGTTTCGTATGGTTTCGACATTCGGGAATGCGATGAAACTCAAAGATTCATATAACCTCGATATTTATAAAGGTTTTCTGACTGGTAATTTCAAGATTGAATACAAAGGTATAACCTATACAGGCAAAGTGGTTAATGGTATTCTCAAATCCTGCGACTATCAAACGAACAACGGATTTCATGGAAAACTAACAAGTAATCCGAGCTCAAAATCCATATCGATTACAGAGATAAACAACGGTAATAGAACATTTGAATTTGACAGTAGCATTGAATTACCGTCTATTATTGCCACAATGCCGATGTTCCGATTTCCTTTGATTGGTAATAAATCCTTACTGTATATGTAGCACAACGGCTAAAGTAAAGGGCAGGATACTTTAGCCGTATTTTTATTACCTTTAAAAAAAATCACGTTTTATGTCAGAAGTATATATAGAGATTTCTAAAGATGAGGATGTAAAGTTACCAAAAGAGTATCATAAAATCCACAATTTGTGCGCAATATTATATGACCAACTATCTGAAATTTACACAGATGAACTTTATAAAGAGTTATTTGTAACAGGATTTTCGTTTAAAGATAAAAAAGAATTAGATAGTTTGAACTCCATAAAAGAGCAAGGTACCCATATTCTTGATTGGCTTAATAATACAGGTAAACAAAATGAACTTGAAATAGTATTATCTAAGCATCTTATAACAGCATTAGTGTTTGACATGCTTAACTTTATATTTGAATCTTTATTCTGTGCTAAAAGAGGTAAAATGACAGTTGCATATGCCTTATTACGTAAACCTTTCACTGATGAATTGCTTATTTTAGAACAGTTACTTGTTGATAGAAAGGGATTTATTAATAAATTTTTTCATTCTGGCGTTCCCGAAGAATATGATCCAAGAATAGAAATATCAACAAATTAAATATCATTTCCAAAGCAATAAAGGGATTGAATAATCCCTTGTTCAATGCAGATTTCATTAACGAAATAAGATATGATAAAAGTTGTAACTATGGCATTAATGGTCGCTCAAATCATGCTTTGCATATTGTAACCAGAGATAAAAACTACAAAACTGAAAACCAGAATTTTAATTTTATTTTCTCAACTGAAAATGACTTAGAAATATACTACCGTCAGTATTACTCAATAATTCCGAATCTACTAACTTATGCGACTGCAATAATAGATAAACTAATTTTTAGTTTTATTGAAAATGATCAATCTATTAACCGAAAAATATTAAAAGATTTTCGGAGGACTTTGGCAATGGTTTTTTCGCTCGAATATACAGCCAAAGGAGAACGAAAAGACAACCCATTTTTCGATATGATAAAAGGACTTCTAACCCTTGAGTGTCCAAATTGTAATTACTCTGCCAGTGTAGAACAAGCTGATTGTGAATTGTTTTTGCAAACAGAATTATTTTTATGTCCTAAATGCTTAAATAATATACTCGATGATGACAGTATTAAGGTCATTGGTAAATTGTTTGTAAAGTCATAATTATCGGCTTAATCAGTTTAGTACATCAAAGTATATAGTTGGTTTTTTTATTACATCTTATACGGAAGGGAAGAATAAACAGGATAAGAGGACAAATATTGAAAAAATCGAACTCTGATATTTACGAAACATTTGAGCTCGATAGAAAGATATATAGAAGTAGCTAAAGTCCACAGAAATATTATTTTTTCAACTTATCTTTTAAATACTCACCTGTGTAAGACTCTGTACACTTGGCAACTTCCTCAGGGGTTCCAGAACATACCAAATATCCACCACAATTTCCTCCCTCAGGTCCCATATCGATAATATAGTCCGCACATTTTATTACATCCATATTATGTTCGATAATGATAACCGTATGGCCTTTATCGATAAGGGCATTGAAAGCCTTTAACAGAGTTTTTATGTCATGGAAATGCAATCCGGTAGTGGGTTCGTCGAATATGAAAATAGTAGGTTCCTGTTTTTCGTTACTAAGGAAATATGCCAATTTTACCCGTTGATTTTCACCTCCGGAAAGAGTGGAAGAGGATTGTCCTAATTTTATATATCCGAGTCCGACGTCTTGTAATGGTTGCAACCGTTTTATAATCTTTTTTTCAGTACTTCCAGGCTGCTCTGAGAAAAATTCGATTGCTTGATTAATCGTCATATCGAGTACATCGTTTATATTTTTACCTCGATATTCTATTTCAAGAATCTCCTGTTTGAAACGTTTCCCATGACAACTTTCGCATTCGAGTGTTATATCGGCCATAAACTGCATTTCGACAGTTATCGTTCCTTCTCCTTTACATTCTTCACAACGTCCGCCTTCTACATTGAAAGAAAAAAATGCCGGGTTAAATCCCATCTGTTTCGCCGATTGTTGTTCGGCAAATAATTTACGAATTTCGTCATAGGCTTTGAGGTATGTTGCCGGATTAGAACGAGATGATTTACCGATAGGATTCTGATCGATAAACTCGATGTGTTGCATTGAATCTATATCCCCTGATAGTTTATTGAATGTACCTGGCAATTCACTGCTTTCATCATAATGTCTTACGAGCGCTCGGTAAAGAACGTCTCTTACAAGGGAAGATTTTCCCGATCCGCTAACGCCAGTAACTACCGTAACAACATTTAGCGGGAATGTGACATCGATTCCTTTCAAGTTATTATGTGCGGCTCCTTCTACCGTTATACTCCGATTCCACGGACGTCGATATTCCGGTACATCAATTTGTTCTTCGCCGGTGAGATATTTTACGGTATAGCTTCCAGAAGCCTTTTTTAAATGGGAAAGATCACCCTGATAAACGACTTCACCACCGAGACGTCCTGCAAGAGGACCGATATCGATAATATAATCTGCTGCTTTTATGATATCTTCATCATGCTCTACTACGATAACCGTGTTTCCTAACTCTTGTAATTTTCGAAGTACATTTATAAGAAGATTCGTATCTCGCGAATGCAGTCCTATACTGGGTTCATCGAGTATATATAGCGAACCGACGAGACTGCTTCCTAAAGACGTGGCTAAGTTTATACGCTGGCTTTCACCTCCCGAAAGAGACGAGGAAAGTCTGTTTAACGTAAGATATCCGAGCCCAACATCAAGTAAAAAGCTAATACGACTGTTTATCTCCGTTAATAATCTTTTTGCAATTGCGGCATCATATTCACCGAGTTGCAATGATTCAAAAAACGATTTTAAATCCGATATGGGTAGTTGTACTAATTCAGAGATCGATTTACCACCGATTTTTACATACTGTGCCTGAGGCTTTAATCGACCTCCTTTACATACAGGGCAAATTGTTTTGCCACGATATCTGGCAAGCATTACTCTGTATTGTATTTTATATTGATTTTCTCCGAGCATTTTGAAGAAACCGTCTATTCCTTCGAAATCGTGATTCCCATGCCAAAGCAAATCTTTTTCTTTTTCGGTTAGTTGGTAATAAGGACGATGTATTGGAAATCCTATTTTTTCCGATACTTTGATAAGTTTCTTTTTCCATTCACTCATTTTTTCACCTTTCCAACAAACTACTGCGTCTTCGAATACAGAAAGAGCTTTATTGGGGACAACCAAATCTTCGTCTATTCCTATGACTTTCCCGAATCCTTCGCAAGTAGGACAGGCTCCGATAGGACTATTGAAACTGAACATCAAATCATTCGGCTCTTCGAAAATAATACCGTCGGCTTCGAAACGTTTCGAAAAAAAATGCTCTTTAACGCCATCCTCTGTATAAAATTTAAGAATACATTCATCATTTCCCTCAAAAAAAGCAGTTTCAATCGAATCAGCCAATCGGCTTATAGTCTCTTTAGATGAAGAACTACTCATTCTATCGATTAAAAGGCGTATTTCTTCCGGTCTAAAAGAATTTTTTTTCTCGTCGAGAGATTCGATACGTATAATTTCGTTGTTAAACTCTATCCGATTATATCCTTCTTTCATTAATATATCGAGATGTGCTTTTAAAGAACGACCTTCAGGAATATGCAGAGCAGTAAGAATTGTAAAGCGGGTGTTATCCGGGTATGATTGCATACAGCGAATCACATCTTCTACCTGATGTTTTTTTACTTCTTGGCCCGATATCGGAGATATTGTTTTCCCGATACGTGAATATAACAGCCGTAGATAATCATAAATTTCGGTTGAAGTGCCTACTGTAGATCTTGGATTTCTCGTATTTACCTTTTGTTCGATAGCGATTGCAGGAGGAATACCTTTAATAAAATCACATTCGGGTTTACTCATTCGTCCCAGAAATTGACGTGCATATGCCGATAAACTTTCTACATACCGTCGTTGACCTTCGGCGTATAAGGTATCGAAAGCTAATGATGATTTTCCCGATCCTGACAACCCTGTAATAACAACCAGTTTGTTTCGAGGAATTTCGATATCAATATTTTTCAGATTATTTACTCTGGCACCTTTTATAAATATATTATTTTCTGGCATATCTGTTTTTTATTTTGGACCACAAAGATAACACTTTTACTATTTTATACGGTCTTATGTAAACTCTCTTTTAGTCTATATTACGTATAATTTTATCTATTTTCCTCTTGTTGTTTTTTTTACAGAAACGAGATGTAAAAATTATTCAAAAAAGAGGTATTTTCCGAACAAAGAGGGTATGATCACATGTTTTTATGTTATATTTGTAATAACACTAAAAACTGAAGACATGAAAAATTTATCGGTTTTATTTGCATTTTTAGGTGGTGCCGCAGTCGGTGCTGCACTAGGAGTACTTTTTGCTCCTGAAAAAGGTGTTGATACGCGTAATCGTATTAATAAACTTTTACGTGAAAAAGGTATTAAACTGAGTCATCAAGACATGAGTGATCTGGTTGATCAGATTACAGAAGAATTGAAACCCGGGACTGCAGAATGAAATGTAACACAGTTATTGCCGCCGTCCTATCGATAGAGCGGCAATAATTGCTTTGTATTATTAAAATTAGAAGACATGTCCGAACCCGAAACATCCAAGAATCAGTTGCATCAATTGATTGAAGAGGTAAAAACATATTTGTTCTTGCAACGAGATATGCTAAAAATAGAAGGAGTGGAGAAACTTACGATTTTGATTTCTTCATTCTTATTGCTGACACTACTTATTGTTTTAGGTACCGGAGCTTTATTTTACTTACTGTTTGCGTTGGCATATGTGCTGGCTCCTTACGTTGGTGGAATTGCAATGAGCTTTACTATAATAGGTTGCATCTTTCTTTTGATTTTGGCAATAGTTTTTTCATTTCGTAAATCTCTTATTATCAATCCAATTGTGCGTTTTTTAGCAGATCTTTTTCTAAAAAAAGACACGGAGGATTAAAATTATATGACGATGGAAAATATTCAGCAACATGATACACAAATGACATTGGAATATCTGGTATACCGAAAACGGGAATTGAAAAAACAGATTTCACGTCAAGAAGCAGTTATACAAGCTTCCTATAAAAAAATGACATCAGTATTCAGAATGTCTGTTTCTCCTGCAGCTATTGTAGGCGGTTTTACAAAAGGTTTTGCCATTTTCGACGGGTTAATGTTGGGTATACGTATGATACGAAAACTCCGTCGTTTGTTTCGTCGATAATTCATATACGTTAATCCCCCTTTCTCTACAAACTATTATTACAAGTCATTTGTTTTTTATGCATAATTCTATAAATAGAAGAGATTATGTATAACAAAATTGTCATGTTCTTTACAACTGTATTTACTCTGTATTCATGTACCGAAAGTTATGTTATTCAGGGTACGGTCGATAAAGCGGCTAATGGTGATTGGGCTTATTTACAAAAACAAGCCGGAAATACATTTGTCGGAGTAGATAGCGTACAGATTAAAAACGGATCTTTTATCTTTAAAGGAAGACAGGATAGTGCGACTATGGCTGTTATATCTGTAATAGGAAAGGAGGCTCGTTCTTATTCTCCATTATTATTTGTTCTTGAAAATGGTGAATTAGAGGCTGAAATAGATACTTTATCGGTTATATCGGGAAGTATTCTGAACGATATATTTCAGAGGTATATGACGAAAAGGCTACAAATTGAGAATACGTTACAAGTGTTGAGTCGCGATTACCTAACGTCTTATATTAGCGGTGTACTTAACGACAGTTTGGTAACTGTCATGAAAAAAGCATTTTCAGATACGGAGAACCAGCTTAAGATTCTTACGAAAAAATATATTATTTCGAATACAGGGAATATAAGCGGTGTTTTTGTGTTTATTCAGAACAGTTTTTTGTTTGACCCACAGGAGCAAAGGGAGATTATTTCTACCAGTGAACCTTATTTTCGCAAAAATCATGAGATAAAGTCTTTCGAGGCCTTATTAGAACGAACAAAGAATGTTGAACCCGGCATGCCTTATATCGATATTGTTATGCAAAATCCTTCCGGTCATCAGGTCACATTATCGGATTATATAGGTAATGGTAAATATGTTTTGATTGATTTTTGGGCATCATGGTGTGGGCCATGCCGTAAACAAATGCCTGAGTTGAAAGCAATATATAATCGTTTTAAAAGTGATAAATTTGAATTGATAGGGGTTTCTTTTGATAATAACAGGCAGGAGTGGTTAAGATACATACATGACAATCATTTAACTTGGCCGCAAATGAGCGACCTTAAAGGTTGGGATTCCGAAGTTATTATGTTGTATGCTATTCAAGGAATCCCTCATACTGTGTTGATTGACCCTTCGGGTAAGATAGTCGCTAATAATCTTAAGGGAAATGAACTTGTACAGAAATTAGTCGAATTATTAGAAAAATAATATCCTCCGAGTTGTGTATATTTATTTAATTAAACCAATAGGAATATAGTCACAAGTCGGGAAATGTATTTTTATTTTGAGATTTTAATTTACTATCTTTGCTGATTGAATTTAACAAAATAGACACTAATAAAAAGAGCCTTATGATAAAAAAGATATTACTTTTATTCATGTTTATGATAACAAGTTTGTTGGCCGATGCTGCGATAGATTATAAAGCTACTGCTTTTAAATTATATATTAATGGAAAAATGAATCAATGGCAAAGTCTTATCGATAAAATGAATTCGGACGTTAATTTTAAGACAACAGATGATAAATTGGAAATATTGAATTATTATTATGGTCTTGTAGGTCATCTTATTGATAAAAAAGAAAAGGATGAGGCTTCGAAATGTCTTACAAAAGCAATGAAGCTTGCTGATGAATTATATATAAAAAATCCGGATAATGCTGTTTTATTGGGGCTTATATCTAATCTTACCGGTTTTCAAATAGCTTTATCTCCGATAAAAGCAACGGTACTGGCAAAAGGAATGCTGTCTAAATCAAAAAAATCTTATGCCCTGGCACCCGGTAATCCCGAGGTAATCATATTGCATTCGAATATCCAGTTATATATGCCTGAAATATTTGGAGGGGATAAGCAGAAAGCATTGAGTGGATATAAGAAAGCATTGAAGATAATGGAATTGAATCCGAAATATATGAAAAATAATTGGATGTATATACAATTACTGACTTCGATCGGGCTGGTAGAGGAAAAGCTGAATAATTTGGAAGCAGCTAAGGCTGCATATAAGAAAATACTCGATATGTATCCTGATTACGCTCATGTACGCGATATAATGTATCCGAGATTACTCGAGCGGATGAAAAGTTAAAAATTCCGAACCAAAATTTGTTTTTATGAATGATTATGCGGAAGTAAATATCAAAATAAAGCCTTATAACGAAGTAGCAACAGATATTCTTAGCGCAATGCTCGCCGACATCGGTTTTGAGAGTTTTGTGTCTGATAGTAATGGATTGAAAGCTTATATTCCTTTCGAATCTCTTGATCTAGGGAATATAGAAAGCATTTTTTCAGATTATCCGATGGACAATTTGATTACTTTCGATGTTTCCCGTATACCAGGTGAAAATTGGAATAAAGAATGGGAGAAGAACTATTTTAAACCGGTTATTATCGGAAACCGTTGTGTAATTCATAGTTCTTTTCATAACGATATTCCAGATGTTGAATATGATATAAAAATAGATCCGGAAATGGCTTTTGGCACGGGAAGTCATGAAACGACATATTTGTTGCTCGAAGAAATACTTTCAATTGATTTGAACGGTAAAACAGTTCTTGATATGGGATGCGGAACAGCTATCCTCGGTATTTTGGCATCTATGCGAGGTGCATCGAGAGTAACCGCTATAGATATCGATGCTTTTGCTCATAAAAATGCATGTAAAAATATTACATTAAATAACGTTTCTAATATAACAGTTAAACAGGGTGGGGTAGAATTGCTGGATATGGAATCTTTTGATGTGATATTTGCTAATATCAATCGTAATATTTTGTTAAATGACATGAAATATTATGTATCGTGTATGCATCGAAATTCTATCATATATTTCAGCGGTTTTTATAGTGATGATTTAATATTGATAAATGAAGAGGCTGAAAGAAACAGATTGGCATTTGAATATAAAACCGTGCGAAATAAGTGGGTTGTAGCGAAATATTTAAAAATAAATTGAATGGGTAATTTACGCAAAGTTACGATATATGATCTTGCAAAAGAGCTAAATACATCTGCATCTACTGTATCGAGGGCTTTGCAAAATCATCCCCGTATAAGTGTTAAGATGAAAGCTGCGGTTTTGGAGTTAGCTGAAAAAATGAATTATCATCCCGATCCTGTAGCTCATCATTTACGAACAGGGAAAGGACTTGTACTCGGTGTCGTTGTGCCCCGTATTGATCGACATTTTTTCTCTTCGGTGATTGGAGGAATCGAGAGTGTAGCTTATGCTAACGGTTACGGGGTGCTCGTGTCTCAGTCTAATGAAAAATATGAGGATGAAAAATCGATTGTAAAAACGATGATGGCTAAAAAAATAGATGGTCTTGCGGTATCTCTTGCATCGGAGACGATTGATTACAGCCATTTCGAAAATGTGATGAAAAATAGAATTCCGCTCGTCTTTTTTGATCGTGTTCCGCTTTCGCATGTCAGTTGTACAGTTGAAGTAGATAATTTTACGGCTGCTTATAAGGTAGTATGTCATCTAATTAGTCAAGGTTGTAAGCGTATTGCTCATTTGGCTGGTCCTTTATCTATCAGTGTATATCGTCAGAGATACGAAGGGTATTTAAAAGCATTGGAGGATAGCGGATTAAAGATGATGCCAGAACTTATTATAGAAAACAGTATTACATTAGTTACCGGAGAGGCAGCAGGGATAAAAATTCTTGATATGCACGTTCGTCCCGATGGTGTATTTTCTGCAGGAGATTATTCCGCAATCGGATTAATCCATGCATTAAAAGATGGTGGTTTAAGTGTTCCTGAAGATATTGCAGTTGTCGGCTTTGCAAATGAACCGTTTGATTCTTTTGTTGATCCTCCTTTATCTTCTGTTGATCAGAGAAATAATGAAATGGGGAAAAATGTAGCTGAATTATTATTATCGAAAATAGCTGATCCTGATAATATGCATAGTATTGAACATATGGTATTGGATACAAATTTGGTAGTACGTAAATCTTCTTTGAAATGGTAATATTGTATAAAAAGTAGATTTAGAAGTTGGTTGGAAAATATTTTTTTATACATTTGTGCAATCGATTACGCATTTTGAACTTATTTATTTTATATTTGTAAGATTATAAGATGGGTTTAGAATAAAAATATATAAATAGCAAAGATTTATGAAAACAAATTATGAATTAAAATATGCTTGTGATCCTCGAGACGCAAAAAGCTATGATACTACACGGCTTCGTGGAGATTTTCTTATCGAAAGATTATTTGTAGATAATGAAGTAAATATGGTATATTCAATGTATGATCGACTAATAGTTGGAGGAGCTAAGCCTGTAGATGAGGACCTTTTGTTGGAATCTATCGATCCTTTGAAAGCCGTTCATTTTTTATCTCGCAGGGAATTGGGTATATTTAATGTCGGAGGCCCCGGTAGAGTAAAAGTCGGGGATGTAAATTTCGATCTGAATTATAAAGAAGCATTATATTTGGGTGCTGGTGAACGTACTGTTGTATTTGAAAGTTTAGATCATAAAAATCCAGCTAAATTTTATTTTAATTCGGCACCGGCACATAAAACATATCCCGATAAGAAAGTTACGAAAAACGAGGCTATTGTTGCAGAAATGGGCTCAATGGAGGGGTCGAATCACCGGAATATAAATAAAATGTTGGTTTCACAGGTTTTAGATACTTGCCAGCTACAAATGGGAATGACAGAGTTGAAGCCAGGTAGTGTATGGAATACGATGCCAGCTCATACGCATAGTCGAAGAATGGAGGCTTATTTTTATTTTGAACTACCTGAGGGCAATGCTGTTTGTCATTTTATGGGAGAACCAAAAGAAACACGTCATATATGGATGCAAAATGAACAAGCAGTTTTGTCTCCCGAATGGTCGATTCATTCTGCGGCCGCAACAAGTAATTATACATTTATATGGGGAATGGGTGGCGAAAATCTCGATTATGGAGATCAGGATTTTTACAAAAATACTGAATTGCGTTAAACAAAATATTTAATTAATAGAAACACACGAATAAGATTTTATGGTAAACTTTTCATTAAAAGGGAAGATTGCCCTGGTAACAGGGGCTTCTTATGGAATTGGTTTTGCATTAGCTTCGGCTTTTGCAAAGGCTGGAGCGAAAATCGTCTTCAACGATATTAAAGCCGATCTTGTGGCAAGAGGTCTTGCTGCCTATGATGCTGAAGGGATAAAGGCTTATGGATATGTCTGTGATGTTACGGATGAGAATGAAGTAAATGCGATGGTTGCCCGTATCGAAGAAGAAGTAGGCGTCATCGATATTTTAGTAAACAATGCGGGAATCATTAAGCGCATTCCCATGTTAGAAATGTCAGCTACAGATTTTCGTCAAGTGATCGATGTAGATCTGAACGCACCTTTTATATTGTCAAAAGCCGTTTTACCCGGTATGATAAAGAAGGGACATGGTAAAATTATTAATATTTGTTCGATGATGAGCGAACTCGGAAGAGAAACCGTTTCGGCATATGCAGCCGCAAAAGGCGGATTAAAAATGCTGACTCGCAATATTGCCTCTGAATATGGAGAATATAATATTCAATGTAACGGAATCGGTCCCGGTTATATTGCCACTCCACAAACGGCTCCATTACGTGAAATACAATCCGATGGAAGCCGTCATCCATTCGATCAGTTCATTATTGCTAAAACACCGGCAGCTCGTTGGGGGACTCCTGAAGATTTAATGGGACCAGCTGTATTTTTAGCATCAGAGGCGTCGAATTTCGTGAATGGACATATTCTTTATGTCGATGGGGGAATACTGGCTTATATTGGTAAACAACCTTGATAATTAAATATAAAACAACAATATAGACCTTGCCTCCTTTATTTTATAAGGAAGTAAGGTTTATTTTATTACAAATATTCCTATGAAAAAGATATTATATTTGTGTTTGGTAGCTATTTTAGCATTCTCATGCTCCAATAAAGAGAAAGTAAATATCCGGATTTCTAACGATTCTTCATTTGACCGAGAAAATGAGAATGTGGAAATTTCAGTTAAAGAAGTGAGAGATAAATTACAATTGTCTGATAAAGAATCTTTTATTCTTGTTGATAATAATGGTAAACAATGCATATATCAGGTGACATATGATGGTAAACTGATATTTCCCGTATCAGTTAAAGCGGGGGAAAGTTTATCTTATAACATTACAAAAGGTATTCCGGAGCATTTTAAGTCTAAGGTTTACGGTCGTCAATTTTCTGAAAGAGAAGATGATATTGCTTGGGAAAATGACAAAATAGCATTCAGAACTTATGGCCCTGCGTTACAAGCAACAGGAGAGAAAGCATATGGTTATGATATTTGGGTAAAATCTGTTCCCGATCTGGTAATAGAAGACAGATATGCAAATGAATTGAATCCTGAAATAAAAGCAAAGATCAAAATTCTGAAGAAGAAAAACCCTGCAGCTGCCGACTCGTTATATCGTTCTGTATCTTATCATGTAGATCATGGAAACGGACTCGATTGTTATAAAGTCGGCCCAACTTTAGGAGCAGGTACAGCGGCTTTGATGTCAGATAATACGATTATTTATCCTTATTGTTACAAGACGTATGAAATATTAGATAAAGGACCCTTACGATTTACTGTAAAATTAGTTTACGAACCGATCATCGCATTTGGAGAATCAGGAATTGTAGAAACTCGGATCATATCCCTCGATGCCGGCTCTCAATTGAATAAAACTATAATAAATTATACTGGATTAACAAAAGAAATTCCATTAGCAGCGGGTATTGTTTTACATGAAGCCAAAGGAATAGCTGATTATACCATTAATATTAAAGACGGCTATATTTCTTATGTAGATCCTACCGATAATCCTAAAAACAATAATGGGAAAATATATGTAGGAGTAGTTATTCCTGGAGGAATTAGCCGGGTTGAGACTCTTTTCTTCGATAAAAAGGAAGCTATTCAGAGGGGTGCTGATGGCCATTTATTAGCTATCAATAATTATGTACCCGGGAGTAACTATACTTATTATTGGGGTGCCGGCTGGAGTAAATACGGCTACAATAGTAAATTAGATTGGGATGCGTACCTTGCCCGATTTTCAGAATTCTGTAATCATCCATTAAAGATTGAAATTAAGTGAGTTAGCTTTAATATAGATTTCAAAGTAAGGATTATCGTGCTAAAAATATGATAATCCTTATTTTTTGCTCTTTATTACGGAAAATTAATCGGTAAACTCAGTGTATTTTCAGAAAAACTTTTTTTACGTTTGCATCGTTTTTCTATATCAATACAGAAATATTCCGAGATGAAACTTATACGACGTATTATAAAAATTGCTCTTATTGTTTTTTTTACATCTTCTATCGGATCAGTAGTACTCCTCCGTTTCATTCCTGTATATATAACTCCGTTAATGGTAATTAGGAGTGTACAGAATATTTCAAAGGGAGAATCTCCTATATGGCATCATAAATGGGTTTCATTAGAAAACATTTCTCATTGGTTATCTCAGGCTGTTGTAGCTTCGGAAGATAATTTGTTTATGGAACATTCGGGATTTGATTTCGTCCAGATACAAAAAGCGATCGAAGAAAATAAGACACGTAAAAGGCCCAGAGGGGCAAGTACTATTTCTCAACAAACGGCAAAAAATGTTTTTTTATGGCCAGGGCATTCATTTATCCGGAAAGGGTTAGAAGTTTATTTTACTTTTTTAATCGAACATATTTGGGGTAAAAAGCGTATTATGGAAGTTTATTTGAATTCGATCGAAATGGGGAAAAATATTTATGGAGCAGAAGCTGTTGCCAGAGAATATTTCGATATTACCGCCGATAAATTATCGAGGGCACGATGCGCACTTATTGCGGCAACATTGCCTAATCCGATTAAATATAGTTCAGCACATCCTTCTCAATATATATTGAAAAGACAACGGCAAATTTTATCTTTAATGGGGAAAATAGAACCGGTAAAATTCGATTAAATATATTATTGGTTCTGTTGCTTTAATTATAGCTTTTTATTTCGTTGATTATAGAAAAGACCTTTAAAATAATCTCGGGAATAGCAGATTCTACTTCAGGGGAGAGTTGCATTCCGATTTCTTGTACTTCTTTAGCTGTGACTGCCAATAGATCTATATCAGGGATTTTTTCCTGGACCAACATAGCATCTATCATATCTTTTAGTCCTATTTCATGGGCACTTAAAAGAATTGGATAGTCTGAAGAGAATTTAGGCTTTAACCTTCTTATTGTACCTGGTTTGTTCGTGTCGAGAGTCGCATCTATCATAATTACATGTTCATACTCTTGTAAAGTCCCTATAAGAAAAATACCTCCTGTTCCCCCGTCAAGTATTTCTACATTTGGAGGCAGATCCATTTTTTCGAGAACTTGAATGGTATGTATTCCCACACCTTCATCTTTGAGAACGAGATTTCCTACACCGAGTACCAGTATTTTCTTTTCTTTCATGCGCTTTCTTCTTTGATATCTTTCAATTCTTTTTCTTTATTTTTTATTTTCCTTTCGCTTTCATTTTCTTTTTCATATTCTTCGACCAATCGATTATCGATAAATTTCCATCCTCCGATAATCGAAGATGCAATGCCGTTTCTTTCTATATAATCATGGTAGAAAACGAGGTATATATGAACGATTGCGAATAAAATAAATGCCCACATCAATATATGATGGATGTCTCTGATCGGGAAAAAACCTCCGCTGGCTATTAACATTTTCTCAAAAAACGGAGCCATTATATTATTACTCGAAGCACTGAACATGGCAAAGCCTGTAAGAGCTTGCAAAATCATAATGATGAATAGACCGAAATAAGTAAATGCAGCGAGGCTGTTGTGCCCTATATCATATACTGGTTTGGGGGTTAGTAAAAGTATATCTACTTTTATGGTTTCGAAAATTCCACGCCATTGTTTCTTTTTTAACGGAATATAATTGTACCATTTAGCAAAATCGTTTCCGGCGAAGAACCAATATATCCTTACGGCAAAGTTGATGATAAAAATGAATGCTGCAATAAAATGGGCCAGCCTGACCCATCCGAACCAATAATTAAATTCGGGGGCGGTACCGTGCATTATAGCGGGAGGGTCACCGATGATATATCCGGTGACACATAATACGGTTATAACGAAGGCATTTACCCAGTGGAATATCCTTACAGGAAGCTGCCATACGTATACTTCTCTTAAAGGGGCTTTTCGACTGATCATTGTTTTTATTTTTTATATTAAAATGTATCGAACTGATGGATATGTTTCCCTTCTTCATCGTATAAGTGTACAGCACAAGCCATACAAGGGTCGAAAGAATGGATTGTACGTATCACTTCTAATGGCACAGCCGTATCGTGAACGGGAGTGCCTAAAAGTGAGGCTTCGAATGCTGATCTTTGGCCTTTTGTGTCTCTGGGAGAGGCATTCCAGGTTGTCGGCACTACCATTTGGTAATTTTTCACCTTCCGGTCTTCGATATTTACGTAATGAGCAAGCGCTCCACGCGGGGCTTCTGTCAGCCCGAACCCTTTTGCTGATTTAGGCCATGTATCCGGTTCCCAGTAAGTTTCGTTGAACATTCGGTAATCACCTGATTTTATATTACTCAATAACTGTACATAAGACTCTGCCATCCAATCGGCAACGAGGTTAGATTCCATTGCTCTTGCAAGAGTACGTCCTACAGTCGAATACATTGCTTCAAATGGGACTCCGAGTTGTTTCAGACAGCGATCGGTTATTTCTTTGTAGTCTTCTTTTTTAGAGGCATAACCGACAATGAATCTTGCTAATGGGCCTGTTTCCATCGGCATTCCTTTATATCGTGGGGTTTTTATCCAACTATACGGTTTGTCATTGTCGAGGTATTCATAGGGTGGAGTAGGACCTGTGTAATCGAGGATTGTTTCACCTATCGATGGATGCAGTCCTACATCTTTTCCTTGCGGGTATTTATACCATGCATTATTTACAAATTCTTGTAAACCATCCATATCATAAGGATCAAATTCTTCAACTTTCGAAATATCTCGGTTTAGAACAATTCCTCTCGGACTGTGATATGTATTGAGTTCGCCATAGTTCCCTGTTGGATAATCTCCGTATGTAATATAATTATGCAAACCTCCTCCAATTTTTGTCCATTCGGGATAATAAGACGCAATGGCCAGTACGTCGGGTAAATAAACTTGTTTTACGAAATCTTGAGTCTGTTGTATGATTTCGGCAACATAGCTCAATCTTTCTATATTTATGGCATTCGGATCATTTATATTAATTGCACAAGCCATACCACCTACGAGATAGTTAGGATGCGGATTTTTTCCTCCGAATACAGTCTGTATTTTTACAATATCTTTTTGTATTTCTAATGCTTCCAGATAATGGGCAACCCCTAATAGATTTACTTCAGGAGGCAGTTTATAAGCGGGATGCCCCCAATATCCGTTTGCAAAGATTCCGAGTTTACTTGATTCCACAAATCTTTTTATTTTTTTCTGAACATCGGAAAAGTATCCTACCGAGCTTTTGGGCCAAGGAGATATACTTTGTGCTATTTCAGCTGTTTTTTTCGGATTTGCTTTCAGGGCCGATTCAACATCTACCCAATCTAGTGCTTGTAATGTATAAAAATGCGTTACATGATCTTGTTCCGTCAGAGCCGCCTGCATAAGATTTCTGACCATTTGGGCATTAGGAGGAATAATTATCCCCAAAGCATTTTCTACAGCTCGTACCGAACAAAGTGAATGAATAGAGGTGCATACACCACAAACTCGGCCAACAAAAGCCCATACGTCACGGGGATCCCGGTTTTGTGCAATAATTTCGATGCCGCGAACCATAGTTCCTGTACTGAAAGCATCCTTTATAACGCCATTTTCAATATCGGCTTCTATTCTTAAATGACCTTCGATACGGGTAATCGGGTCTACAACGATTCTTTTAACCATAACTCAATTAGTTTTCAGGTTCCTGATTATTAGTTTCTTTCTTTTCTGTTGCATTGATTTTGGCGTCGATTTTGTCTTCTTTTATTTTGTCCGATTTTTCTTCGGCATGGAATTCATCTTCGTTGATACCGAGATCATGCATCTGGTTTTTGATTAATTTGCGTTTTTGTATATTTGTAACAACTGCATGAGCCAAAACACCTCCTAGTGCAACGGCACTTAGTCCGGCTCCTATCTTATCGGCAGTTGCTTCTATTCCAATTCCGTGAACGTATGGGATATGGCTGTAGAAAGGTTCATAATCCCAAAAGTTAGGCTCAGCACAACCAATACACGGATGTCCTGATTGGATGGGATAGCTTATACTATTATTCCATTTTATAACTGCACACGAATTAAATGTATTGGGGCCTTTACATCCCATATAATAAAGACAATATCCGCGTTTGGCGTTTTCGTCGTCAAAGGTTTGTACAAAAAGCCCAGCGTCGTAAGCCGGACGTCTGTAACAGGTATCGTGAATTCGACGTCCATAAAATACCTTGGGTCGTCCCATATTATCAAGTTCGGGTATTTTGTCGAAAGTAAGGAAATAGGTTATTACACCAGCCATTACGTCTCCTATAGGAGGACACCCCTGAACATTGATGATCGGTTTTCCTGAATATATTTTGTGAACGGGTTCCGCTTTGGTAGGGTTGGGGTAAGCATGTTGTATACAGCCCGATGAAGCGCAATTTCCCCAGGCAATGATTGCTTCGGCTCCGGCAGCACCTTCATCGAAAACCGATTTTGCGTCATGTCCTGCAATCGTGCAGTAACCGGGGCTTCCAAGTGGTATGGCTCCTTCTACAATCATGATGTAATGACCATAATAATCTTTCATCGCTTGTCTTCGAACAGCTTCGGCTTGTTCCCCCGCAGCGGCCATAAGCGTATCAGAATAATCAAGAGAAATCATCTCCAGTAATATCTGTCCTACAAGAGGATGGGATGAACGAAGAAAAGATTCGCTACAACAGGTACATTCCTGAAAATGATACCAAAGTACCGGTTTGCGAGGTTTACTTTGTAAAGCATCTACGACTTGAGCGACTCCGCTTGCCTGTAATCCTAATGTGGCTCCCATAAGTCCGCAAAATTTCAGAAAATCGCGGCGGGTATAGCCTTTATCCATTAATTCCTGATAAAAAGTTTTCTCTTTCATATCTTATTTTTTTACTTTCAACAAATTCGGGGAAGTTGCTCTCCCGATACCATATCGATTATTCTTTTTTGTCCGAATGTCGTTCGAAGGCTGAGTTCAGCCTTTTTATTATCAGTTACTCTACCGATAATTTCTGCTTTGTTTCCATGTTTACTTTGACGTATGATACGTAGAGCTTTTTCTGCTTTCTCTTCTGGTAATATAAAGAGCATAAGGCCTTCGTTAGCTACATATAAAGGGTCTAGCCCCAATAGATCACAGGCTGCCGATACTGCTTTATTTACAGGTATTTTATCCTCTTGTAATTCAATTGAAACATGAGCAGTAGCTGTTATTTCATTCAGAGTGCTCGATAACCCTCCACGAGTAGGATCTCGCATAACATGTACATCCGGTATTTCCTCGAGTACATTATTTACCATTTCGTTCAGAGAAGCGGTATCGCTTTTTACCGATGTTTCGAATCCCAGACTTTCCCGGGTGGATAGAATACAGATTCCATGTTCTCCGATCGGTCCTGAAATAATTATTGCATCCCCCGGTTTTGCTCGTAAAGGTGATATATCTATTCCCGACCGGATAATGCCGATACCACTCGTATTGATAAATATTTTGTCGCATTTTCCTTTTCCTACGACTTTAGTATCTCCGGTTACAATAGTTACACCTGCTGTGGCAGCTGCTTGTGACATGGAATCGATAATGCGTGTGAGATCCGAAATGGGAAACCCTTCTTCTATGATAAAACCTGCAGACAAATAACGTGGAATTGCACCACAACATAATAGATCGTTTACTGTACCGTTAATAGCTAAATCACCTATGTTTCCTCCGGGAAAGAAAATCGGATCAACAACGAAAGAATCGGTTGTATATGCCATTTTTCCTTGTGAGACATCGAATATAGCTCCATCGTGTTGTTGATTGAGTAATTGATTGGAAAATGCCGGAAAGAATATTTCGGAAAGAAGTTTTTGTGTCAGTTTTCCTCCGCCTCCATGACCTAATACAATTCGTTCGTATCGGTTTTTAGGTATAGAACAGGTATAATCTATCATAATTATATATTACTTTTATATCGGTAAAAAGCAGCACAGGTACCTTCTGACGAAACCATAGCTGCTCCTAATGGATGTTCGGGGGTACAACGATGGCCGAAATGACGGCATGATGTAGGTTGTATTTTACCGCGCATGATCTCACCCGAAACACACAATAGCTCTAGTATAGATTGTTTGGGTTTTAAATGAAAACGTTTTATTGCGTCGTATTGTTCATATTCAGAACGTAATCGTAATCCGCTTTTAGGAAGTGTTCCTAATCCTCTCCATTCTGCGTCGGTAGATTGGAAATAGTGTTGTATAAGGTTTTGGGCACTGATATTTCCTGATTCTGATACCGCTCGTTTGTAAGCGTTATGTACTTCAAATGTATTAGTTTCGAGTTGTTGTATACAAGTATATATACCATACAAAAGATCTATTGGTTCAAATCCTGTTACAGTAATGGGTATTTTTTCTTCTTTTGCCAGCTTATGATATTCTTTGAGTCCGGTTATAGTACATACATGTCCTGCTGCAAGAATTCCGTTTATGAGGCAGTCTTTATCGTGGAGTATCGATCTGATGGCAGGGGGTACAGTGAAAAGGGATGATATGATTGAGAAGTTTTTCAGCTTCGTCTTTTCAGCTTCTGCTATGGTTAATGCGTGTAAGGGTGCTGTTGTTTCGAATCCTATGGCAAAAAAAACAACTTCTTTTTCCGGATTTTCTCGTGCCGTTTTTAATGTATCTAAAGGAGAATATGCAATACGTATGTCTGCACCTTCAGCTTTTACAGTAAGAAGATCGTCTTTACTACCGGGAACACGAAGCATATCTCCGAACGATACCATGATCGTATTTTTTCTTCGGGCAATATCAAGAGCGCAATCTATGATAGGTATGGGGGTAACGCACACGGGGCATCCCGGTCCGTGTACCAGTGTTATCTCTTTTGGTAATAATTCTTCTATTCGGTATTTGGCAAGACTATGTGTTTGTCCCCCGCATATTTCCATAATTTGCCAGGGATGTTTCGTGATGCGTTTTATAGCATCAGAAATATCTTGAGCCAGTTGGGGATCTCGGAAGTTTTTATCGAAATTCATTGTTTTTCGTTATTTTCCCTATAGTTTCGAAATCTTGTAATGTATGTATCGCTTCTTCCATATCGATACGAGTGATAGCTACACCGGCATGAGCCAGTATATAGTCTTCTTTTTCGGCATCAACCCATTCTATGCAAATGTCTTTTAAAATTCCTCCGAAATCAACTTTTGCCATGGCTAATCCTTCGGTTGATCTATCAACGGATATTATTTTTCCAGGTATTGCTAAACACATATTCTTATTCTATTTATTTAAGTAAAAACAAAATTCCGTTCTATTTTGTTTTTTAAATAAAGAAGTATTTCAAAGGTAACAAAATATATTTATTTTATGGTTTTATATTATTAAAATTTTGTAATTGTTTAATTCTAAAATTTTAATGGTTTTTTGAGGATATAAAAAATAAACTTAGAATATATGTTATATATAGTATTGACTATATGATTTTTTATTTCAATTTATATATGTTTCATTTTGATATTTTAATAAATGTCGTGATATTGTTTGTATAGTTTATATATTTAAATTTATACTATTACTTTATTTATTAACATATTTGATGATGTAAAATTATTAATTTATTGATTTTATCAGTAGTTTTGTTGTTGTACGATTAAATGAAAAAATTTAAACTATAAAATGGGATGCTATAATATACATGTTAAAGGATTGGTGCAAGGGGTGGGTTTCAGACCTTTTGTATATCGTACGGCCAGAGATTTACAATTGACCGGTACTGTATATAATGCTACCGACGGCGTTTATATCTCAGTTTCAGGAACAAAGCAACAAGCAGAGGAATTGGCTACCCGTCTGTTAAAAGAAAAACCGAGTGTCGCTGAAATAGAAGATATAGATATTATTGAAAATAAAGAAGATGCGTATTTGGGCTTGGAAGGATTCTACATTGTGAAAAGTTTGAGTAGAGAACAGTCTGTTACTCGTATCAGCCCAGACATAGCAATTTGTGAAGATTGTATTAAGGATGCTGATCGTCAACCACACCGATTGCATTATCCCTTTATAAATTGTACTCATTGTGGTCCTCGTTTTTCTATTATTCAGGGATTGCCATATGACCGTCCGAATACGACAATGTCGGAATTTCGTATGTGTGAAGTTTGTGCAAAAGAATATAAACACGAAAATGATCGGAGGTTCCATGCACAGCCGGTAGCATGTAATCATTGTGGCCCCAAATATACATTATATGATATAGCTGGAAATATCACGGCAACCGAGTATGATAATATAATTTCTTTGCTTGTAAAAGGACTTTCGAAAGGGAATATTATAGCTTTAAAAGGAATCGGTGGTTATAGTATTATTTGTGATGCTCTACATAAGAAAGCAATCGTAAAATTGAGAAAATTAAAGAATAGGCCCCGTAAACCTTTTATAGTGATGATTGGAGATGATTCTATTCTTGAAAAATTTGTGTGGGTTAACAAGGAAGAACAGAGCTTGTTGAAATCGTGGAGAAGACCAATTGTATTGTTATCGGAAAAAAAGAAATTGACCACAGAAATAAATGGTACTTATAGTACGCTGGGAGTAATGCTTCCTTATATGCTTATACACTACGACTTACTATCTAAGTTGCCATCTCGTGCAATTGTGGTTACAAGTGGGAATCTTTACGGTGAACCTATTGTTAAAGATAATGATAAAGCTTTTTCTGATTTTATAGGAAAATGTGATTTTATTCTCGACCATAACAGAAAAATATTTAATCGTTCCGATGATTCGGTTACCCATGTAATAGATGGTATGCCACGTATAATAAGAAGAGCGAGGGGGTATACTCCCGAACCATTGGAGAATATTAATGAAACCGAGGGTATACTGGCTACTGGAGCTGAGCAGATAGGGGCATTTGCCATAGGAAAAGGAAAAGAAATTATCTTGAGCCAGTATCTTGGTGATCAGAAACGTATTGCAAATCGAGATTTTAGGGACGAGGCTTTTAGTCATTTTCAACAACTATTTAAATTTTCGCCTCGTTGTATAGCTGCTGATATGCACCCCGATTATGCATCGACACAATGGGCTGAAAATATGGCATCTCAAATGAATATTCCTATTATAAAAATTCAACATCATCATGCTCATGCAGTAAGCGTAATGGTTGAATACAGATTGAAGAATCCTGTATTATCGGTATGCCTTGATGGTACCGGATATGGAGATGACGGATGTGTATGGGGAGGAGAAATCATGAAATGCGATCGAATAAGTTACGAACGTTTGTCTCATTTTTCGTATCTTCCTTTACCTGGAGGGGACGCAGCTATACGAGAACCTTGGAGAATGGTTGTTTCCATGTTGCATATTCCCGGTGAAAAAGGAACTTGTTATCCAGAAAAATTTGTAAGGAGGATAGGACGCGATCGAATAGCTTTTATGGAAAATATGATAGATCATAATGTGAATTGTCCTCTTTCTTCTGGTGCAGGAAGATTATTCGATGCAGTATCTTCATTGCTTGGCATTTGTGATATGAATAGCTATTCGTCCGAGGCGGCAATATCCCTTGAGCAGGTGGCTGACGCAAATTGTAATGCAAGTTATCATATCGATAATACTGAATCGGGTTTTGATTTTCGGTGGTTGATAAAGCGATTATGTGAAGACTATGAAAAAGGTATTTCTGAAAAAATGTTAGCATCAATGTTTCATAATACTTTAACAAAAGTATTGAATATAAATATATTACGAATTTCTCAAAAAGAAAATATTAGTACGGTTGTGTTAAGCGGAGGGGTTTTTCAGAACAAAATTTTGTGCGACCTGTTACTTAAAAAGATAAAGAATTGTAATATTAAGGTTTATTTGCCTTCCTCGGTGCCTTGTAATGATGCAGGTATTCCTGTAGGTCAGTTGGCGATTGCATCGGCAGTTAATAATACTAATTTTAATAAATTATGCACGAATTATCTATTGCCTTGAGTATTGTGGATATAGCAAAGGAAGAAGCTAAAAAAAGCAATGCTGAAACCATAAAAGAAATAGAACTCGAAATTGGGAAAATGTCCGGTGTCGATAAAGATGCGTTGTTATTTTCATTAAATATTGCCATGAAAAACAGTGTGCTGGATGGAGCCCGGATAGAACTGAAAGAGATTGTTCCTTTAGCTTATTGTAGAGCGTGCCATAACGAATATGTTCCCGACACACTGTTTTCAGCTTGTCCGAAATGCCATTCTTATGGATCAGAATTGATAAAGGGACGTGAAATGAGAGTGAAATCTTTATTAGTAGAATAATAATATAATTAAGAAAAGAAATGTGTACAACATGTGGTTGCGACCATGATTCCCATGAGGGATTGAGTCACGAAGAAATGCATCGTATGGGAATAGCCCATGATCATCATCACGAGCATGAAAGAATACATAGAGTAGAGCAGGATATATTATCAAAAAATAATCTTGCCGCTGAACGAAATAGAGGTTATTTTGAAGCAAAAGAGATTATTTGCTTTAATTTGGTCAGTTCGCCGGGTTCGGGTAAAACAACTTTGCTTGAACGTACATTTATGTTGTTAAAGGATAAATTGCCTTTATATGTTATAGAAGGAGATCAGCAAACGACAAATGATACCGACCGAATAAAAGCGACAGGAGTACCTTGTTTACAAATTAATACTCAAAACGGTTGCCATCTCGATGCTTCTATGGTGCATAAAGCTCTTCATGAACTTAATCCACAGGGAAGGTCCTTGTTGTTTATCGAGAATGTGGGAAATCTTGTATGCCCGGCATTATTTGATCTGGGTGAAAAAGAACGCATTGTGGTAATTAGTGTTACCGAAGGAGATGATAAACCGCTTAAATATCCTTATATGTTTGAAAGTGCAGATATTTGCATCATCAATAAAATCGATCTACTTCCTTATGTGGACAGTGATATTGAAAGAATTAGAAATAATGCTTTAAAAATAAATCCAAGGCTGAAGTTTTTTGAAATTTCAGCTTCTAAAGGTGATGGAATGGAAGAATGGTGTGATTATTTACAGCATTTAATGAAAAAAAATTATGTCTGAGAAAAGATATTTTTTTGATTCGGTATGTCACCAATGGGATCAGATGTGTGAACATGACGCCGGGAAAATACGCTCTTTACTTGGATACCTCGATATGAGTCCTGGTGACAAAATTCTCGATGTAGGTACAGGTACAGGCGTACTGATCCCTTTTATTCGGGAAATTAATGCACGAGGGAAAATATTAGGGATAGATAATTCTTCAGGAATGATATCTGTTGCCCGAGAAAAATTTAAGGCTGATAAATTTACGAATTTTTGTATTGCTGACATCGAACGGGATGTTATCGAAGGTATTTTCGATCATATTATTTTATATTCGGTCTTCCCGCATTTACAGCGTAAGTCTGAAACTATGCGTAGGTTGGTAAGAAAAAATTTAAAAGAGGGAGGGCGGTTACTCATAGCTCATTCTCAGAGTAGGAATGAACTCAACAAAATGCATAAAAATATCGATGAAAGGGTCGCATCAGATGTTTTAATCGAGGTCAACGAGCAATGTCGTATTTTTAGGGCTTTCGGATTGAGTGTATATGAAGCCGTAGAAAATGATGATTTTTATATGATAATGCTCGAAAAATAAAATGCCTAATTTTTTATGCTATTAAAAGGCATAAACATGTATTTTTGTAAAATAAAAATCACATTGGTTTTGGCATTTGATTATTGTGAATATATAATGTAAAAATCTGTCTTAACATTGTTGTATTAATGATCTTTTGTTTTAATTTTGCGAAATATTTGCTCATTTTTAAATCAGAATTTATTGAATAAAACTAAAAGAATACATAATGTTCAGAACACAAACTTGCGGCGAATTACGTCTTTCGGATGTAAATAAAACCGTTACTTTAGCAGGGTGGGTACAACGTACCCGTAAAATGGGAGGAATGACATTTGTGGATATTCGCGATCGTTATGGAATAACACAGTTGGTTTTTAATCAGGATGTTAATGCTGAATTATGCGAAAAAGCTAATAAACTGGGCCGCGAATATGTAATTCAAACGACCGGAGTTGTGAAAGAACGATCCAATAAGAATGCTCATATCCCTACTGGTGAGATAGAGATTATAGTTACTGGGTTAAATATACTTCATTCTGCTGAAATACCACCATTTACTATAGAAGATGAAAGTGACGGGGGGGATGATTTGAGAATGCAATACCGGTACCTTGATTTGAGAAGAAACTGTGTAAAGAAGAATATCGAATTACGTCATAAAATGACTTTTGAAGTACGTCGCTATCTTGACGAACATAACTTCTTAGAAATTGAGACGCCGATTTTAATAAAGTCCACACCTGAAGGGGCAAGGGATTTTGTCGTTCCATCGAGAATGAATCCGGGGGAATTCTATGCATTGCCTCAGTCACCGCAAACATTCAAACAATTGCTTATGGTAGCCGGATTCGACCGTTACTTCCAGATTGCGAAATGTTTTCGAGATGAAGATTTAAGGGCCGATCGCCAGCCAGAATTTACACAGATCGATTGTGAAATGTCTTTTGTCGAACAAGAAGATGTGCTGAATATATTCGAAGGAATGACTAAGCATCTGTTTAAACAAATAAAAAATATAGACTTTACAGAACCTTTCCCACGTATGACTTGGGCAGATGCGATGAAATATTACGGAAGCGATAAACCGGATATTCGTTTCGGAATGAAGTTTGTGGAAATAAAGGATTTGACTTCCGGTAAAGATTTTGTCGTATTTGATAGTTCCGAATATGTTGCAGGAATATGTGCCGAAGGATGTGCTAATTATACCCGTAAACAAATCGATGGATTGACCGATTTTGTAAAACGTCCTCAAATAGGGGCAAAAGGGTTAGTATATGTGCGTTATGATGCCGATGGGACACTTAAATCATCTGTTGATAAATTTTATACGCAAGAAGAGTTGAAATCCTGGGCAGACCGTTTCGGAGCAAAACCGGGAGATCTTATGCTGATTCTTGCTGGAAATAGGTTGAAGACACAAAAAGCTTTAGGTGAGCTTCGTCTTGAGATGGGAAGTCGTTTGGGATTACGGGATAAAAATAAATTCGCACCTTTATGGGTGGTTGATTTTCCATTACTTGAGTGGGATGAAGATACACAACGCTATTATGCTATGCATCATCCTTTTACGTCTCCAAAAGAAGAAGATATACCTTTACTTGATACCGATCCCGGTAAAGTAAGAGCAAACGCATACGACATGGTATTCAATGGTGTAGAATTGGGTGGTGGATCGATTCGTATTCACGATGGTGAACTTCAGGATAAGATGTTCAAGGTATTAGGATTTACTGAAGAAAAAGCTCATTATCAGTTTGGGTTCTTAATGGATGCTTTCAAATATGGGGCACCTCCTCATGGAGGACTGGCTTTCGGTCTCGACCGTTTTGTATCTTTGTTTGCAGGGCTTGATTCTATTCGTGATTGTATTGCATTTCCCAAAAATAATTCAGGTAGGGATGTTATGAGTGGAGCGCCATCTATTATCGACGATTCGCAACTTGAAGAATTGCAGTTGAAACTCGACCTGAAAGACGCAAAATAAACGGATGAAAGTTTCTGAAATAATAAATTCGATAGAAGAAGTCGCGCCTCGTTCGTTGCAAG
This sequence comes from Coprobacter tertius, assembly GCF_024330105.1. Classification (NCBI taxonomy): domain Bacteria; kingdom Pseudomonadati; phylum Bacteroidota; class Bacteroidia; order Bacteroidales; family Barnesiellaceae; genus Coprobacter; species Coprobacter tertius. The sequence continues at coordinate 58,636 of NZ_JANDHW010000007.1, read as the reverse complement.
AAAATTATGATAATGCTGGCGTTCAGATAGGAAGTGTTAATCGAGAATGTAACAGTGCTTTGCTATGTATCGATGTTACCGAAGAGGTAATAGATGAAGCGATTTCGTTAGGGATAAATTTGGTTATATCTCATCATCCGTTATTGTTCAAAGGATTGAAAGCAATAACGGGTAACGGATATATCGAAAGAATCGTTATAAAAGCGATTAAGAATGATATTACCATTTATGCGGCTCATACCAATCTTGATAATGCTTTTTATGGGGTAAACGATAAAATTGCGGAGAAAATAGGCCTTACTAATAATAAAATATTATCTCCTTTAGAAAATCGATTATTGAAGATCGTTACTTTTGTCCCGTTAGAACAGGTCGATCAGGTAAAAAATGCAATGTATGACGCCGGTGCGGGATCGATAGGTAATTATGATCGATGCAGCTTTACAAGTGAGGGATATGGTACATTTAGGGCGGGAGAGAGTAGTCATCCTTTTTGTGGTTATATAGGAACAGAGCATACCGAGAAAGAGGTAAGGTTAGAAATGATATTGCCTGACTTTAAGAAAACAACGGTAATTAAGGCCTTACTATCTTCTCATCCTTATGAAGAACCGGCTTTCGATATTATTGAATTACAGAATTCATGGCAAAAAGCCGGGAGTGGTGTAATCGGTGATTTGCCAGAAGAAATGGATACTATTCAGTTTTTGAAAAAACTAAAAACACTGTTTTCGCTAACTTGTCTCAAACACTCTCGCATATTAAAACCGACTGTTAGGCGTATTGCTTTATGTGGAGGCGCTGGTTCTTTTTTGATGAAAGATGCGATAAATTCGAATGCCGACGTATTTATTACGGGCGAAATAAAGTATCATGATTATTTTGGAAATGATGAAAATATTTTATTAGCAGAGTTGGGGCATTATGAGAGTGAACAATATACAAAAGATATTTTTTCTGATATTATTACAAAAAAATTCCCTACATTTGCAACTTATTATACAAAGGTAGAAACAAACCCGATAAATTATTTGTAAGCATATGGCTACTGATAAGACAAAAGTTGAAAAAGAATATACAGTGGAAGAAAGATTGAAAGCCCTGTATGAATTGCAAACCATGCTTTCTGAAGTGGATCGCATAAAAACTCTAAGGGGTGAACTTCCTTTGGAAGTTCAAGACCTTGAAGATGAAATTGCAGGCCTTGAAACCAGAATCCAAAACTTCCATACGGAAATCGATGAACTCCATGCCGCAATTGCTGCAAAGAAAGTGGAGATACAAAATTCTCAAAATCTGATCGATAAATATTCTGCACAACAGGACAATGTACGGAATAATCGGGAATTTGATTTTTTAACCAAAGAAATAGAATTTCAGACTCTCGAAATCGAATTGTGCGAAAAAAGAATACGTGAATTTACGGCTCAGGAAAAAACTAAGAAAGAAGAAGTAGAGAACTGCCAGGCTCTTTTAGAAGACAGGCAACACGATCTTCAAGAAAAGAAAAGCGAGCTCGATGAAATTGTTTCAGAAACGAAACAGGATGAAGAAAAACTGAGAGAAAAGGTAAAAAAACTCGAACAACATATCGAACCTCGTCTTTTGGCTGCATTTAAACGTATTCGTAAAAATGCAAGAAACGGGTTAGCTGTAGTATATATTCAACGGGATGCTTGTGGAGGATGTTTTAATAAAATCCCACCCCAAAGACAACTTGATATAAAATTGCGTAAGAAAATTATCGTTTGCGAATATTGTGGCCGTATAATGATCGATCCTGAATTAGCCGGTGTAGAATAAAAAATAAACTATTTATATTCTTCTAAGAGCGTTTGTATTGAGTTACAAACGCTCTTTTTTATAATTCATCGTAAAAGGGTATATCAGGCAAAAAGACCGGTTGCATAGTTTCATAATCGAGCTTGCAACAATAATGGTTTAGGCCGTTAGATACCATTAAATATTTGACTTTTAATGCTATATTATATCTTATAATCTGGTCGAAGACTTCCTGTGTAAGTATTATTTCAGGAGCTTTGTATTCGATAATTACCAAGGGTTTCCCATTTTTGTCATAAACAATCGTATCGCATCGTCTTTTACGTCCGTTTAAAACAAGAGATATTTCATTTCCTAATCTACCGGCCGGATATGATTTGTATTTTGTCAGAAAACAAACGAAATGTTGCCTTACCCACTCTTCAGGAGTGAGAGTAATGTATTTTTTTCGTATATTATCAAAAATAAGATATTTATCGTTATTTTTTTTGATATGAAAATCGAATGACGGTAAATTTAATCCTGTCATAACTCAAATTAATTTGTTCTTAATACGATAATTCCGTACTTTTACTTCAAAATTACTGAAAAATGAAGACAAAGCAAGAGATTGTCGAAAATTGGTTACCTCGATATACCAAACGGCAGATAAACGATTTCTCAAAGCATATATTACTAACGAATTTTTCGAAGTATGTTGAGATATTTGCGCAGCATTTTAATGTACCTATACTGGGAGAAGATGGGAATATGCCTAATGCCTCTGCTGAGGGTGTTACGATTATTAATTTTGGTATGGGTAGCGCAAATGCTGCGACCGTTATGGATTTGTTGAGTGCTGTGCAGCCTAAAGCGGTTCTGTTTTTAGGGAAATGCGGGGGATTGAAAAAAGTAAATCAACTTGGAGATTTTATACTTCCTATTGCTGCTATAAGAGGTGAAGGTACTTCTAATGACTATTTTCCTCCTGAGGTCCCGGCTTTACCGGCTTTTAGTCTTCAACGAGCCGTTTCTACTACTATCAGAAATCATCATAAAGATTATTGGACTGGTACTGTTTATACCACTAATCGGCGTGTCTGGGAATATGATGATATCTTTAAAGAATATCTGCGAAAAACCCGTAGTATGGCCATCGATATGGAAACTGCCACGTTGTTTACAGTTGGTTTTGCTAATCAGATACCGACCGGAGCTTTATTACTAGTCACCGATCAGCCGATGATATCTACAGGAGTAAAAACAGAAGAAAGCGATCGCAAAATAACGCAAAAATACGTCGATGAACATGTTATGATAGGTTTTGATTCTCTTAAAATGCTTATCGATAAACGTACGACTGTTAAACATTTGCGGTTTGAAGAAGAATAAAGTTTTTTGAACAGGTCACCGATCTAAATATTACTATGGCAAAAAAAGAAGTCGACCGGCATTTGCAAATCATTTCTGATATTCGTAAAAAGAATTTCAAACCCATATATTTACTTATGGGAAGTGAACCGTATTTTATTGATATGATTACAGATGAAATAATAGCAAATGCACTTGAAGATGCTGATAGAGATTTTAATCAAACTATTGTTTACGGTGCAGATGTTTCTGATATTTCGGTGATTATAAATGCTGCTAAACGATATCCGATGATGGCACCGAGGCAACTTGTCGTGGTAAAAGAAGCTCAATTAATCGATAAATTCGATGATTTGTTGTATTATGTACAAAAGCCTTTAACGAGTACGGTACTGGTTATAAATTATAAATATAATACCCTGAAAAATAAAAAAATAATATCAGAAATTGAAAAAGCTGGCGTTGTTTATGAATCGAGAAAATTATATGATAGTGAAATTCCTGGTTTTGTTTCTACTTACTTATTACATAAAGGCATAAGCATCGAGGCTAAAGAATCTGCAATGTTATGTGATTCTATCGGTGCAGATCTTAGTCGTCTTACCAGTGAAATCGATAAATTATTATTAACTCTGCCCGAAAATGAGAAAAGAATCACGGCAGCTGATATTGAAAAAAATATCGGTATAAGTAAAGATTTTAATAATTTTGAATTACTAAAAGCTATAATTGTACGTGACGCAGCAAAAGCTAATTTGATTATACAATATTTCGAAAAGAATCCGAAAACAAATCCGTTGGTAGTTACGATTAGTGTATTATTTAATTTTTATGCCAATTTAATGCTGTTATATTTTATTCCTGATAAATCTCCTACAGGTATCATGAGTGTTTTAAAATTAAAAAGTAGTTTTCAGACTAAAGACTATATAACTGCTTTACGTAATTATAATGCGTTTAAATGTATTGAAATTATTTCTCAGATTAGAATTTACGATACGCGTTCAAAGGGGATAAAAAGGGCTCCTTTAACTGCCGATTCAGACCTTTTGCGAGAATTAGTATATAAAATTATTCATTGATTTCTTTTCAATATTTTCTTGAGTTTTTTCCGGCAATACGTAATATAAAAGTATTTGCCGGATTTTTTATTTTTTATTTTTCATTTGTCCATTTTTCTTAAATATTATATTAGATTTCATTTGAAATATAGATAGATGGATATTGTTTTGTATATTAAAAAGAAAAATTTTAATCGAATTTTCATCCCTACATTTTAATATTTATATTTGTAATTTACAATAACCACACTGTGAATTTAATCTGATTAATATCTAATATATAAGATTATTCAATTGATAATCAGTCGTATATTTGTACTAATCTATATTTTTAGTTTAATATAATTGTAGTTAATCAAACATTGTCTTCGTTTTTTTTGATATTTTCTTGATCTTGATATTTATATACTACTTAATATCATATATTTATATATATAGATATAATCTAATGCTTTAATGTATGGCTATGCAGTTAAGTTGCTTAATACAAATGTAAATTATAAGAAGATTACATCTGAAAATTCATATGTGTATATTTGAAATTTGATTATGTAAATAAAATATTTATATTTGTAAATTGCAAAAGGAAATAAATATGCAGATTTTTTTTGCCCTACTTTTAATTATTTATTTAAACTATGGATGTAAGAATTAGACAACTAATAGAAAATTTGGGGTTGACCCAAGCGGAATTCGCCGATAAAGTAGGTATTGATCGTTCTACGCTTTCAAACGCTTTGAGAGGTAGAAACCAGGTAAGCATAAATATTATAAAGAAAATACATGAAACATTTCCTCGCATTTCGATGAACTGGCTGATGTTTGGCGAGGGAGAAGCATATCCCGAAAAAACAATAGGTAAAAATGAAGGTACTTTATTTGATGAAATATCGTTTTTTCCAGAAACCCCTACCAATCGTTCTAATGCAAAAGAAGACATGCAAGTGGACGAATATATAACAGAACCTAAAATACCGATTCAGGAAAAAAAAGAGAATGCTAGCTCTTCTTTTGAGAATACGCCGGCTAAAAAGGTCATAAAAATAATGGTATTTTACTCAGATAACACTTTTGATACTTTTTCATCCGATACGAAACGATAAAATATTTTTGATGTTTTCTATCCTGTAATTTATTTACGTACAAAATATACAAGTACCCGAGAAATCACAAAAACTCATAATGTTACTGATGACTGGTATTCATTATACTGTTCCTGTAAACTTATCTTATTGTAACCTTAAGTCTGTTTCAGTTTTTATCTCTATCTTTGCGAGAGTTTGCAAATCTATTATAAATGAAAAAATACGTTCTTGATCTGAAAGTGACAGCGAACATAAAGCTGAATGATAATTATGTATTGCTGAAATTCACGACTTTAAATGATGAAGTTTTACCAGAAATGCTACCCGGGCAATTTGCAGAGGTAAGGATAGACGGTTCGCCTAATACTTTTCTCCGTCGTCCGATTTCGGTAAACTATATAGATAAATCAAAAAACGAATTATGGCTTCTGATTCAATTAGTTGGTGTTGGAACCCGTAAACTTTCCGAAAAGCGAGAAGGAAATACAGTTAATATGGTTTTGCCTTTAGGTAATACGTTTTCTAATCCGAATCCGGGAGAAAAAATTTTGCTGATCGGTGGAGGTGTAGGAACTGCTCCGATGTTATTTCTGGGACAATCTTTGAGAGAAAAAGGTTTTGAACCTGTATTTTTATTGGGAGCCAGGTCTTCAAAAGATGTATTACAAGTTTCTGATTTTCAGAAAAACGGTGAGGTATTAATTACAACTGAAGATGGTTCGGCAGGGGAAAAAGGGTATGTGACTCAGCATTCTGTACTTATAGATCGACATTTTGATCGTATTTACACATGCGGGCCGAAACCGATGATGATTGCTGTCGCCGCTTATGCAAAAGCTAAAGGAATAGTGTGCGAGGCTTCCCTTGAAAATATGATGGCATGTGGTATCGGTGCTTGTTTGTGCTGTGTAGAAGATACGCAAGAAGGCCATTTATGTGTTTGTAAAGAAGGTCCGGTATTTAATATTGAAAAATTAAAATGGCAGATTTAAGAGTAAATATAGGCGGGATGGTAATGAAAAATCCCGTTATGACAGCGTCTGGGACATTCGGTTATGGTGAAGAATTTGCCGATTTTATCGATCTTTCGTGCCTCGGAGGCATAATAGTGAAAGGTACGACTTTGCGTCATCGAGAGGGTAATCCTTATCCTCGTATGGCCGAAACTCCTTCTGGAATGCTTAATGCAGTCGGTTTACAAAATAAAGGAGTAGATTATTTTGTAAAAGAAATATATCCTCGTATCAAAGAAGTTGATACGAATATGTTAGTAAACGTTTCGGGATCTTGTATCGATGATTATGCAATAACAGCCGAAAAGATTGCTGCTTTAGAGAAAATACCTGCGATAGAATTAAATATATCTTGTCCCAATGTAAAAGAGGGAGGAATGGCGTTCGGGACAAGTTGTAAGAGTGCTGCAGCAGTAGTAAAGGCAGTTAGAAAAGTTTATACAAAGACGCTCATTGTGAAGCTCTCGCCAAATGTTACCGATATTACCGAAATAGCACGTTCGGTTGAAGCCGAGGGAGCTGACAGTGTTTCATTGATAAATACGTTACTGGGAATGGCAATCGATTCTCGTACGCGTCGTCCTATACTTTCAACAATTACGGGGGGATTATCCGGTCCTTGCGTGAAACCGATCGCATTACGTATGGTTTGGCAAACCTGTAAAGCTGTAAAGATCCCGGTAATTGGTTTAGGGGGGATTATGAATGCAACTGACGCTATCGAATTTTTACTGGCCGGTGCTACTGCAATACAAATAGGCACTGCTAATTTTATCGATCCTCAAATTACGACAAAAGTAGTCGACGGTATTAATGAATATCTCGATAGAAATGGATGTAAATCGGTATCTGAAATTATCGGTGGTCTTGTTGTATAGTTTTATATTTCGACAATAAAATAACGGGGAACTGAATATTTTTTTAGTTCCCCGTTATTTTATTTATTTAGTGCTTGTTCTATATCGTCGATGATATCGTCTACACATTCGATCCCCACGGATAAGCGAATTAAGTCTGGTGCGACACCAGCTTCAACCAGTTGCTCGTCAGTTAGTTGGCGATGAGTGTGACTTGCCGGGTGTAAAACGCAAGTACGTGCATCTGCTACGTGTGTTACGATAGCAACTAATTTCAGATTATCCATAAAGCGAATCGAAGTATCTCTGCCTCCCTTTAATCCAAATGCAATTACCCCGCATGATCCATTAGATAAATATTTCTGAGCCAAATCATAATATTTATTGTTTTTCAGCCCACAATAATTTACCCATGCTACTTTTTCATTCTTTTCGAGATATTCGGCAATGGTTTGGGCATTTTTACAATGTTGTGGCATTCTAAGGTGGAGAGTTTCTAATCCCAAATTCAGTAAAAAAGCGTTGAACGGAGATTGTATCGATCCTAAATCTCTCATAACCTGTGCTGTTGCTTTAGTTATATATGCATTCTTACCGAAGCTTTTAGTATAAGTGAGCCCATGGTAAGATTCATCCGGACGGGTCAATCCCGGAAATTTATCTGCATGTGCATCCCAGTCGAAATTGCCACTGTCTATAATTGCACCTCCCACAGAAGTCGCATGTCCGTCCATATATTTTGTCGTCGAGTGAGTAACAATATCGGCCCCCCATTCGAAAGGACGACAGTTAATAGGAGTTGCAAATGTATTGTCTACAATTAAAGGTACACCATGAGAGTGTGCTATGCGTGCGAATTTTTCGATGTCGAGAACATTAAGTCCCGGATTTGAGAGTGTTTCTCCAAATAGTGCTTTTGTATTAGGGCGAAAAGCTGTAGAGATTTCTTCTTCACTAGCATCTGGATCGACAAAAGTGACCTCAATCCCGAGTTTTTTCATTGTAACTCCGAATAAATTGAATGTACCTCCATAAATGGCCGATGCACTTACAAAATGGTCTCCAGATGAACAAATATTAAATATAGCATAAAAATTAGCAGCCTGTCCGGAAGATGTAAGCATAGCCGAAACTCCTCCCTCGAGTTGGGCAATTTTTGTGGCAACTGCATCGTTAGTCGGATTTTGTAACCGGGTATAGAAATAACCGCTGTCTTCAAGGTCGAAAAGACGAGCCATTTGCTCGCTGGTTTCGTATTTAAAAGTCGTACTTTGATATATAGGTAAAACGCGCGGTTCACCTTTTTTAGGAGTCCATCCGGCCTGGACACATATTGTTGCCGGATTTACTTTTTTACTCATTTCGGTTATTGATTGTCGTTTTTTTTGTCGTTAATTATGGCTGCAAATATACGTTTTTTGCTTTAAGTAACAAAAAGGAAGATTTTTGTATTATTTATAAAAAAGATTCCGATCGATTTTCGACCGGAATCTTTTTATTCGGATTGAATTTGATTACAACATTTCTATCGAACGTCTGATAAACTGACTGAGAGCTTCTCCTTTCAACATATTATTAGAGAGAAGTGCCAAGTCGACTAATTGTTTTACGAGTTTATTTTGTCCGGCATATTCAGAAAGAATCTGGTTTTCTTTCTTTTTCAGATCTTCAACCTGAGACTGCTTATTTTTTATCTCTTCTTTTTCTGCGACAGGTATTTCATCCTCTTTTTTATCTTTATGTCCGTCTTTTAATTTCGTAATACTTTCATTAAGAGAGTCTATTTCTGTCTGAATTGGCTTTACTTCACTTTCACAGGCAGACTCGGTTTCTTCTATTACTTTTTTAGAGAGAGGATGATCGGTATTTATTATTAAATTGTAGCTGTCGGGCAATTCTCCATAAAAATTCATTCCTTGTTGCATTGCCGACATTTCTTTCATACGCCTCATAAATTCGTTTTGAGTAATCATGACAGGCTGAGCTGACTCACCAACCGATTCGAACATCACCATAAATTCTGATTTTTCGACAGTGGGAATTTGTGATTTAAATACGGTTGTCATCATATTACGTTGAAAAGTGTCTAACGAAACATCTCCTTTATCTTTATCCTCCTTTTGTACCAGATTTTCGACTACATCACTATCTACTCTTACAAAACGGCTCTTTTCAAGCTTTTGTTCTAGAAGTCCGATAAAGTGAATATCTAATTGCCCGTCCATTAATAAAACGCTATAACCTTTTGACTGGGCCATCTCTATATAATTATACTGGGCTACACGATCAGTTGCATATATATATACGAGAGAACCGGATTTATCAGTCTGATTTGCTTCTATAAGTGTTTTATATTCTTCGAGCGTATAATATTTTCCTGCTGTATCTTTTAACAGTACAAACTTTTGGGCGCGTTCATAAAATTTTTCGTCGGTTAACATACCATATTCTATAAACAATTTTATGTCATCCCATTTTTCCTCAAATTGCTTTCGTTCAGAATTAAATAATTCCTGCAGACGATCCGCTACTTTTTTGGTAATATAGGTAGATATCTTCTTTACGTTGGAGTCGCTTTGGAGATATGAACGTGAAACATTAAGAGGTATATCCGGTGAATCGATAACTCCTTGTAATAACATCAAAAATTCAGGGACAATTCCTTCTACAGAATCGGTGACGAATACTTGATTGGAATATAGCTGAATTTTATTTCTGTTCAGATCGAAATTATTTTTTATTTTGGGGAAATAAAGAATTCCTGTAAGTTTAAAAGGATAATCTACATTGAGATGAATCCAGAATAGAGGCTCGTCGGATGCCGGAAATAGGTCACTGTAAAATTTCTTATAGTCTTCGTTTGTAAGTTCAGTCGGCTTTTTGGTCCATGCCGGCTCAGTATCGTTAATGATTTTATCTTTATCGGTATCGACATATTTCCCGTCTTTCCATTCTTGTTCTTTTCCGAAAACGACCGGAACAGGCAAAAACCGGCAATATTTACGTAATAAAGATTCTATTTTAGATGTTTCGAGAAATTCTTTATTTTCATCGTCAATATACAGAATTATATCTGTGCCTCGTTCTTTTTTATCAATTTCGCTCATTTCGAATTCAGGAGAACCATCGCAAGTCCACATTACGGCTTTTGCATTTTCTTGATAAGAAAGAGTTCTTATTTCGACTTTTTTAGCCACCATAAATGACGAATAGAATCCTAATCCGAAATGTCCGATAATCGCATTTGCATCATTTTTATATTTGCTAAGGAATTCTTCCGCTCCTGAAAATGCAATTTGGTTGATATACTTTTCAATTTCTTCAGATGTCATACCTACACCGTGGTCAGAGATAGTAAGAGTTCCATTCTCTTTGTCAATCGAAACCCATACTTTCATATCACCCACTTCTCCTTTAAAATCGCCGAAAGAAGAGAGTGTTTTTAATTTTTGGGTAGCATCCACGGCGTTCGAAACCAGTTCACGAAGGAAAATTTCATGATCACTGTACAAAAATTTCTTAATAATGGGGAATATATTATCCGTTGTAACCCCGATTTTTCCTTTTTGCATAGCTCAATATAATATTTTAATTGTTCTTAATTTTCTTGATTTATAAGCACAAAAAAAATGCCAGACCCCAAGGTCTGACATTTTGGCTTTATAAGGTTATTCTGTCACCTTTTATGACTCTTTGTTTTTCTTTTTATCTTTTGAGTTTTCGATACGAGTGACAATTTTTTGTTCATCTTTATTAAATTCTACGATAATTGTATCGCCTTCGTTTACTGTAGCCCGAATAATCATTTCGGCCATTTCATCTTCGAGATATTTTTGTATAGCTCGTTTTAAAGGTCTTGCACCGAATTGAACATCATATCCTTTAGATGCGATAAAATCTTTAGCCTCGTCGGTTATAATGAGTTTATAACCCAGTGTCTCGACACGATGGTAAAACCCTTTAAGTTCGAGGTCGATAATTTTATAAATCGCATCTTTATCAAGCTGATCGAACATTACGATATCATCTACACGATTTAAAAATTCAGGAGAAAAAGCCCGATTAAGCGCCTTTTGTATAACACCTCTCGAAAAATCTTTATTATCTGCATTGGATGTCGCGAATCCGACTCCATGCCCGAAATCTTTTAATTGACGAGTACCGATATTCGATGTCATGATCAGTATCGTATTTTTAAAGTCGACACGACGGCCCAAGCTATCGGTAAGACGTCCTTCGTCCATTACCTGTAGTAATAGGTTGAACACGTCCGGATGTGCTTTTTCTATTTCGTCGAGCAATACGACAGAATAGGGGCGTCGACGTACTTTTTCAGTTAATTGGCCTCCTTCTTCATAGCCTACATATCCCGGAGGAGCTCCTACGAGACGAGATACCGTAAATTTCTCCATATATTCACTCATATCTACTCGTATAAGAGTATCTTTAGAATCGAAAAGATATTCGGCCAACATCTTTGCCAAATGTGTTTTACCTACTCCGGTAGGCCCCAGAAACATAAAAGTGCCAATGGGCTTATTGGGATCTTTTAGTCCGACTCTATTACGCTGAATTGCCTTTACGATTTTATTTACGGCTTCATCTTGTCCGATAACCTCACTTTTTAGGATGTCGGCCATTTGTAGCAATTTGCTTCCTTCGGCTTGGGCAATTCTTTGAACCGGAACACCGGACATCATTGCAACGACTTCGGCTATTTGTTCCGCATCGACAATTTCACGTTGTTCTTGTATTTGTTCTTCCCAGCGCCTTTTTGCATCGTCGAGTTCTATTTGATACTCTTTTGTTTTATCTCTGAAACTTGCTGCCAGTTCGTAGTTCTGAGATTTTACAGCTTTCATTTTATCTTCACTTGTCGCTGCGATCTTTTTTTCGAGTTCTTCTATTTCTTTCGGAACGACAATGTTCGAAATATGTACTCTCGAACCGGCTTCATCAAGAGCGTCTATCGCTTTATCCGGAAAATTTCGGTCACTGATGTATCTTTCGGTCAGCTTAACGCAGGCTTCGAGAGCTTCGGGTGTATAGGTGACATTATGATGATCTTCGTACCGTCCTTTGATATTATTTAATATCTGCAAGGTTTCTTCAGGGGTAGTCGGATCTACCATAATTTTTTGGAAACGACGTTCGAGTGCACCGTCTTTTTCGATATTTTTTCGGTATTCATCGAGAGTAGTCGCACCGATACATTGTATTTCGCCGCGAGCTAAAGCCGGTTTTAACATATTGGCAGCATCGAGAGTGCCTGTTGCACCTCCGGCACCTACAATAGTATGTATTTCATCTATAAACAAGATGACATTCGGATTTTTCGATAATTCATTCAGGATTGCTTTTATCCTTTCTTCGAATTGTCCTCGATATTTAGTTCCTGCAACAATCGAGGCCATATCGAGTGAAACAACACGTTTATCGAAAAGAACGCGAGATACTTTCCGCTGTATTATCCTCAGTGCCAATCCTTCAACAATGGCAGATTTACCTACGCCGGGTTCTCCGATAAGTACCGGATTATTTTTCTTTCTACGACTTAGCACCTGAGCAAGACGCTCAATTTCTTTTTCTCGCCCTACAACCGGATCGAGCCTGTTTTCTTCGGCGGCTTTTGTCATATCGGTACCGAAATTGTCAAGAACAGGGGTGTCGTTTGTCGTTTTAGTATAACTACCTGTTGCTTGTTTGCCTTGTTCGCTACGATAATTTTTTTCATCATCCATATCGTCATCGTCATCAGCAAATTCAGCACCCATAGAAGGATCGGAAGTTTGTTCGGGTTCTTTTTTCAAGAATCCCATAACATCCGCGTAATTAACTTCATTATCCATTAAAATCATGGCTGCTTTCGTTTCATTTTCTTTCAAAATAGCCAATAATAAATGTTCGGTATCGGTAACGTTGCTTTTTAAAAGTCTTGCTTCTAAAATACTCATTTTTAAAACTTTATCGGTGCTTTTGCTAATAATTAATTCATCTCCCGGTTGGTGATGTTCAGCCGTTGCTCGCAACATATCTTCGAGTGACGACTTTATGATACCCGGTTTAGCACCCAGAAATCGCAAAGCATCGATGGCTCTGCCGGTTCCGTCTCTGAGAATGCCCAATAAAAGATGTTCCGGACCGATGAAATTATTTTGCATCCGTTCGGCCTCTTCGCGGCTATATCCCAATACATCTTTCACTCTTTGTGAAAAATTTCTTTCCATATAATGATCTTCCTTTCTTAAATCCTTAATTAATGCTATACAAATATACGAATATACCTTTATAACAAGCTATTCTTTTATTTATATAACATACATAACAAATACTGTGCCGTTTTTTGTTTACGAGTCTTATTCTTGAGTGTGGGTAAATAAGTGTGTTTATGTTTATAACCGGTTATAAAAAGGTGTATTTATAGAATCGTATTGTGTTTTTATCACTTCAAAAATAAGTTGAAAATTTTTTATAATCGGAAAGAAAGTCGTAATTTAGTGCGGTTTTTATGCCAAATTAATAATCGTATAACCAATCTTAATATAAATGGTTGACCAAGACAGAATTATAAAAGTAAATATCGAAAACAAGATGAAATCTGCCTACATCGATTATTCGATGTCGGTGATTGTCGCCCGTGCATTGCCGGATGTTAGAGACGGTTTCAAACCGGTGCACCGCCGTGTATTATTCGGGATGAACGAGTTAGGAAATACTTCTGATAAGCCGTATAAGAAATCGGCCAGAATCGTGGGTGAAGTATTAGGTAAATATCACCCTCATGGCGATTCTTCGGTATATTTTGCTATGGTACGTATGGCTCAGGAATGGTCACTCCGTTATCCGTTGGTCGACGGACAGGGTAATTTCGGATCCGTAGATGGTGATAGTCCTGCCGCAATGCGTTATACCGAAGCTCGTTTGTCTAAACTTGCTGAAGAAATGTTGCGGGATATCGATAAGGATACGGTCACTTTTCGAAATAACTTTGATGATACATTACGTGAGCCGACTGTATTGCCTACACGTATTCCGAACCTTTTGGTAAACGGAGCATCTGGTATTGCTGTGGGTATGGCAACAAATATGCCTCCTCATAATTTGTCGGAAGTAATTGATGGGACGATTGCTCTTATCGATAATCGTAATATGGAGGTTTCTGATTTGATGCAATACATTAAAGCTCCTGATTTCCCTACTGGAGGTTATATTTATGGATATTCTGGTGTAAGGGATGCGTTTGAAACTGGAAGGGGGCGTATTGTAATAAGGGCTAAAGCTGAAATTGAAGCTGATGGTAATAGAGAGAAAATCGTAGTTACCGAAATTCCTTATCTTGTAAATAAAGCCGAACTGATAAAAAATATTGCCGATCTGGTTGAAGATAAAAGGATAGAAGGTATATCAAATATTAATGACGAATCGGACCGAACCGGCATGCGTATTGTTATCGATATAAAGAAAGATGCCAATTCGAGTGTCGTTTTGAATAAATTATATAAACTTACAGCTCTGCAATCTTCTTTCAGTGTTAATAATATTGCTTTGGTGGGAAGTATCGACGGAAATCCCGGGCACCCTCAATTATTAAACTTAAAACAATTGCTCGAGGCATTTGTAGAGCATAGACATGACGTTGTGGTTAGACGTACCCGTTATGAACTGGCTGAGGCGGAGAAAAAAGCGCATATATTGGAGGGCCTTATTATTGCTTGTGATCATATCGATGAGGTAATACAAATCATTCGTTCTTCTAAAAGTCCTGATGAAGCTCGTGAACGTTTAATGTCTACATTTAATCTTAGTGAAGCTCAGTCGAGGGCTATTGTGGAAATGCGCTTGAGACAGTTAACTGGTCTCGAGCAAGATAAGTTGCGTGCCGATTATAAGAATCTTATGGAACAAATCGATTATTTCAATCGTATTTTATCAGATGATGGTTTGTGTATGCAAGTTGTAAAAGATGAATTGTCCGAAATTAAAGAAAAATACGGCGATGATCGTAAAACCGAGATCATATATGCATCGGAAGAATTTAATGCTGAAGATTTTTATGCAGATGATGAAATGATTATAACCATATCTCATATGGGGTATATTAAACGTACGCCTTTAACCGAATTTCGAGCTCAGAACCGAGGCGGAGTAGGGGCGAAAGGTAGTGATACCAGAGATGAAGATTTCATAGAGTATATTTATCCGGCTTCGATGCACAATTACATGTTGTTTTTCACGCAAAAAGGACGTTGTTATTGGCTGAAAGTATATGAAATCCCCGAAGGTACAAAAAATTCGAAAGGCCGTGCTATTCAGAATATGCTTAATATAGATGCCGATGATAAAGTAAATGCCTTTATACGGGTGAAACAATTACAGGATCCTGATTATAATACAAAACATTATCTGGTATTTTGTACGAAAAAAGGTGTTATAAAGAAAACTCAACTCGAGGCATATTCTCGACCTCGACAAAATGGGGTAAATGCAATCACTATACGAGAAGATGACCAGGTAATACAAGTACGCCTTACAAATGGAGACAGCCAGATTATCATGGCGAACAAATTTGGACGTGCTATACGCTTCCACGAAAGTGCCGTTCGGGAAATGGGCCGTATGGCTACCGGTGTAAGAGGAATGACTCTCGACGGTGGTAGTGATGAGGTCGTAGGAATGATTTGTATAAAAGATGTTGAAAAAGAAACTGTGATGGTCGTTTCTGAACAAGGTTATGGAAAACGTTCTAAAGTGGAAGATTACCGTATAACAAATCGTGGTGGGAAAGGGGTGAAAACCTTGAATATTACAGAAAAAACAGGTAATTTAGTATCCATTAAGAGTGTCACAGATGATAATGATCTCGTAATTATTAATAAATCGGGTATCACTTTACGTATGAAGGTGGCCGATGTAAGAATTATGGGGCGTGCGACACAAGGTGTGAAATTGATTAATCTTGAAAAACGTAACGACGAAATCGCATCTGTTTGTAAAGTATTGTCTGAAACCGTAGAAGAAGAATCACCAGAGGAATCTGTAAACGATGTAGAATAATTAAATAAATAAATATCTCTAACTAAAACATGAGTAAGATGAGAAAAATATTTTTAACCGCAGCATGTTGCTTGTTCGCCAGTGCTTCATTTGCCCAAATGAAGATGGTAAATCGCGCGTTTAGCGAAGCAAAAATGGAAAATCCCGATTTCAATGCCGCCCGGAATGCGATTAAGGAGGCAATGGAAAATCCCGAAACTAAAGAAGTTGCCAAAACTTGGTATGTAGGTGGTTTTGTTGAAAATAAAGCTTTTGAGAATGATCAGAAAAAAATGATGATCAATCAGGAAGTGAAAGAAAACGATATGTATAATGCATTGTATAATACATATAAATATTTCCGTGTGGCGGCTAAATACGATACTGTACCGAATGAAAAAGGTAAAGTAAAACCCAAATATCTGCGTGATATTAAAACTATTTTGAAAAATAATCAGGCTTTTTTCATGAATGCAGGAGCGTATTATTACAATCAAAAAGATTATAATAAAGCTGGAGAAATGTGGCAAACATATCTTGATATTCCTGATATCGATTTTATGAAATCTATGGATATAAAAAAAGATACGACTTATACTCAGATAAAATATAATCGTGCTATTGCTGCTGTTATCGAAGGACAGGGGAAAGACGATAAGGCAGTACATGAGGTAGCCATAAAAACTCTCGAGGGCTTAAAAGATAGCAAGTATAATGAAATGGATGTATATAAATTTCTTACTTATGAGTATGAAACCATGAAGGATACAACCTCATTGGTAAAAACTTTAGAAGAAGCTGTAACAAAATTCGGTAAAGATGCTAATAAAGATGATTATCAATTTCTTTTGAAATTAATAAACTATTATATTTATTCTGATCAGGCCCAAAGAGCTATCGCTTATCTTGATAAAGCTCTCGAAACAGATCCTCAGAATGCTGAATATTGGAAAGTTAAAGGTAGCCTTTATTCTGAACTTAAAGATGATGATAAAGCAATAGAGTGTATGAAGAAAGCAATCGAGATTAACCCTGATTATGTCGATGCAATTGGAGAACTCGGCCGTTTGTATTATAATAAAGCGATTGAAATGACCAGTGAAATAAGTACAATAAAAGAAGATAAGGCTTATATACAGGCTCGTAATGAAAAGGTCGTTCCTTATTATAAATTAGCTATGCCTTTACTTGAGAAAGCTCATAAAATGAAACCTGATGAAAGCATGTATAAAATTGCTTTGAGAGGTATTTATTACAATCTTGAAGATGAAGCAAATCTTAAACGCATAGAATCTGAAATGTAAAAGATATAAGTTCTTTAAGTAATAAAATAAGGTCATACCCAAAGAGTATGACCTTATTTATTATCTTTTGTTTTAATAAATAGGGTGTTCTCTTAATGCTTACTGTTTAGTCTTGATTAATCTCAATTTTAGCAAAGTTATCTATTGTATTTAACATAATCTTAATTATAGCACAATTAAGGCAGATTTGATATAGAGTAATTAATATATTATTTTTTTTGAATACTTTTGTAGAATAATATAATAATATATATATGGAGATAAACGAAGAACTATATCAATTTATTTTTACTCATAACAGTAGCGATATCACAGCATTACGATTGAAAAAAAATAAAAATAACAGTTTTGATATTTCTTTTGCTATCGACCAAATCGAATCAAGGAAAAAAATAAAAAACAAGTTACCGTTATGGTATAATAATCACACATTGCTTTTTCCTTCTGTTATTTCTTCGGAACAATCTTCTTCAGAATATACAGCTCGATATAAAGCCGATATAATAGCCGGAAAATCACATTCTCAATTTTCGATATGTGATCTTACCGGAGGTTTAGGTATCGATAGTTATTATTTTTCTTTAAAAGCTAAAAAGGTTTTATATATTGAGCGTTTTCCTGATTATTGCAAGATTGCCAAACATAATTTTAATGTGTTAAATGCCGAAAATATCTATATTTTAAATACCGATTCGGATAGTTTTTGTCATCGAAACAAAGAAAAATTCGATTTTTGTTACATAGATCCAGCCAGACGAAGTATTAATAATAAAAGAGTTTTTGCTTTTGAGAGTTGTGAGCCTAATGTTTTATCAATGATTCCCGAAATATTGAAATTTTCGGATAAAATGATGATCAAAGCTTCTCCGATGATTGATATTAATTTAGCAATCAGCCAATTAAAGGATGTTTCAGAAGTATATATCGTTTCGGTACAGAATGAATGTAAAGAAATTTTGTTTTACATTGATAAATATAATTCAAATGATGTTATCCCTATTTATTGTACAAATATTTTTTCGGATTATACCAAAAACGTTTATTGCTTTAACTTAAAAGCAGAGCGTTCCCTACCCTCCTCTACATATGCCGAGTGTATGCAAAGATATTTATATGAACCTAACTCTTCTGTTTTAAAAGGCGGTGCGTTTAAATCTATTGCAGAAACTTATGGTTTGAATAAATTGGATGCAAGCAGTCATTTATATACAGAGGACCGATGGATTAAAGATTTTCCAGGAAAGATTTTTGAGGTTTTGGATGTTATTGTTTTCTCGGGTAAAATACTTAAAACTTTATCGCATAAGTACGACCGTTTACTCATTTCGACGAGAAATTTTCCTTTATCACCTGAAGAAATACGAAAAAGATCGAATATTAAAGATGGTGGAGAATTATATTTGTTTGCAACAACATTATTTCCTCAGAAAAAAATACTGATTATCGCTAAACGTATTATCGTTTAAAAGCCCGGTCAATCTGTCGTTTATCTTCTCTTTCTTTAATAGATTCCCGTTTATCATAGGCTTTTTTACCTTTAGCTACAGCGATAACAATTTTTGCCAGACCTTTTTCACTGATAAATACTTTAGTCGGTATTACAGAAAAACCGGCCTCTTTGGTAAGACGTTGAATTTTTTGTAATTCTTTTGCTGTGAGTAATAATTTTCGATCTCGGCGAGCAGAATGATTATTATATGTCCCGTAAAAATATTCGGCTACATACATATTTTTTATCCATAATTCACCGTTATTGAAATAGCAGAATGTATCGACAAGACTGGCTTTACCGAGCCTGATAGATTTTATTTCGGTTCCGGTAAGCACAATTCCTGCTGTATAGGTATCGAGCAATTCATAGTCGAATGATGCTCTTTTATTTTTTATATTAATTTGCGGTAATTTCATAATTAATAAATATCTATCATCCTTTGATTCCAGGCATGAGCATATACATGATACGTTCGATAATCATCGGTGAAAGTAATACGACGATCGATATAAATATGGTTGACAACATTTTTTTCGTTTCGGGGACTTCAAAATAATTTTTAATTCCTTCCCATACGACATATACAATGTATAAAGGTGCAAACGCGAGAAATGAAAAATTGTTCGGCAACAAGTTCATTGCAAAAGTAATAACCATGGAAATGCTCAATAGATATCCTGAAAATATTCGGCTCTTTTTAATATTTTTCGGCATTTCAAAAATACGTAGGCTCATTTCTTCAATTAAAAAGGCACATAGATAAAAACCTACGAAATATTTAACGAAACAGATAGTCCCTAATTTTATTCCTTTTTCCAAAGTAAAATCCGAGCCGAAAAATCCTCCGAAAACTGATAATGCGGTAACACCCATAACCGGATACAGGAAATTATTCAGAAAATGGTCTGTAGATTCATCCTTTTCCTTGATTTCTGCCCATGTCTTACCGGGTGCTACTATCAGAAAAAAAATTCGGGATAGTATATTTTTTATCATTTTGGGAATGTTCCAGTTCATTAACCTGACAAAAATAATAATTAAATTCGTATTAAGTACAATAATTGTGATAATGATAAAAATACTTGTGAAATCGTACAAAGAATTCTAACTTTGTAAGAGATTTATAAATTAAACTGAATACCGAGAATGCCTAAATTATCGTACCGCGGAGAAATTATGCCCGCATCCCCTATCCGGAAATTAGTACCTTTGGCAAATGAAGCCAAAAAAAAAGGAATTAAGGTCTATCATCTGAATATCGGACAGCCTGATTTACCAACACCGGAAATTGGTTTAGCTGCGGCACGTAATCTCGATCGTAAGGTCCTCGAATATAGTCCCAGTGATGGAATTAGAAGTTTCAGAGAGAAACTTGTTAAATATTATGCTAAATTTAATATTGATGTTACGGCAGACGATATAATTATAACGACAGGTGGATCTGAAGCTGTATTATTCTCATTTATGGCATGTCTTGACCCAGGTGATGAAATAATCGTACCCGAACCGGCTTACGCAAATTATATGGCTTTTGCAATATCTGCCGGTGCCGTAATAAAGACAATACCCTCTTCTATCGAAGAAGGATTCGCTTTGCCTTCTGTTGAAAAATTCGAAGAATTGATTACAAAACGCACGAAAGGCATACTTATATGTAATCCGAACAATCCGACAGGATATTTATATACTCAAAAAGAAATGAACCAGATACGTGATCTGGTAAGTAAATATGATTTGTTCTTATTTTCAGATGAAGTATATCGTGAATTTTGTTATACAGGAGCACCTTATATATCAGCATTTCATTTAAAAGGTATTGAAGATCATGTTATTCTTATAGACTCTGTTTCTAAGCGTTATAGTGAATGCGGCATACGTATTGGCGCACTTATTACAAAACATAAAGAGCTGAAAAAGAATATTATGAAGTTCTGCCAAGCGCGTTTGAGTCCTCCTTTAATCGGGCAATTGGTTGCAGAAGCTTCTCTCGAAGCTCCCGAAGAATATCTTTTGGATACATATAATGAATATGTTGAAAGACGAAAGTTCCTAATTGATGGTATTAACCGCATACCGGGTTGCTATTCACCCATACCCATGGGAGCTTTTTACACAGTGGCTAAGTTGCCTGTCGACGATGCCGATAAATTTTGCGCCTGGTGCCTTAGTAATTTCCAATATGAAGGACAAACCATATTTATGGCTCCATGTTCAGGGTTTTATACAACACCTGGATTAGGGAAAAATGAGGTCAGAATTGCGTATGTGCTTAAAAAAGAAGATTTGGCAAATGCTTTAACAGTGTTAGCAAAAGCACTTGAGGCTTATCCGGGAAGAATAATATGAATTTAGAGCTTTTCATAGCCCGTAAAATACATTTTGAAAAAGACGAAACTCGTAAGGTTTCGCCTCCTGCCATACGTATAGCTATAACGGGGGTAACTTTAGGTTTAGCGGTAATGATATTGGCTGTAGCTATCGTTATCGGTTTCAAAGAAGAAGTTCGTAATAAAGTAATTGGGTTTGGTTCTCACATACAAATAGCGACATTTGATAATAATCAGTCTTACGAAACACATCCTATCGCCATTTCACAAGAGATGAGAGACTCTTTATGTTTATATCCTGAAATAAAAGATGTTGAACCATTTGCGACAAAACCCGGAATATTAAAGACCGATGATGCTTTTCTTGGCGTAGCAATTAAAGGAGTCGACAGCCAATATAACTGGGATTTTTTTAAAGAGTATCTTGTATCTGAATCTATACCTCAGATCAACGATTCTGTAATTTCTAACGAAATACTTATTTCAAAAAATATTGCAGATAAATTACATCTCGGTGTTGGTGATCAGATATTGTGTTATTTTGTACAAGATAACATCAGGGCTCGTAAATTTAAGATTACAGGTATTTATCAAACTTATTATACCGATTATGATAAGATATTTATTATCGGTGATATTAAGCAGGTACAGCGACTAAATAATTGGAAGAAAGATCAGTATAGCGGTTTAGAAATACGGTTAAAAAATTTTGATCAGCTTAATTTTATGACTGAGACGTTGTATTTTAAATATATCGATAAAACTGATAAATACGGTGAAAATTATTATGTAAGATCTGTTAAAGAACAGAACTCTCAATTATTTAGTTGGCTCGATTTTTTAGATACTAATGTATGGGTTATTCTTATACTTATGTCATTGGTTGCTGGTTTTACAATGATCTCCGGGTTATTGATAATTATTCTCGAACATACCAATATGATCGGAATATTAAAGGCACTAGGAGCCAATAATATCACGATAAGAAAAATTTTCTTATATGTTGCTGTATTTTTGGTAGGTAAAGGTATGCTTTGGGGGAATGTTATCGGATTAGGGTTATGTGCCGTTCAGTATTTTTTTAAGATTATCAAATTAGACCCTGAAGTATATTATATTACTTCAGTACCTATTGAATTTAATTTTTGGTATTGGTTATTACTGAATATATCCTCTTTGATTATTTCGGTTTTAATGCTTATAGGGCCTTCTTATCTTGTGTCTTTGATTAGACCGGCAAAATCTATAAAATATGAATAGAATATTATTGAATTAATTCGGTTAATTTTTCCTTTAAGTTTATTATTGATAAGTCTCTTGCGGCTATTGTTCCGTCAGGAGTAAAAATCATGAAAGACGGAATGCGATAAATTCCATATTTTTCTACCGTTTCTGAATCCCAACCTTTGGGATCGGAAAACTGTTCCCAAGGTAGTTCATTCTGCGAAATTGATGTTCTCCATGATAAAGAATCTCTATCGAGAGATATACCGACAATATCTACACCTTTATATTTATTTTCATAATATAGTTGCTTTAATTCAGGAAACAGCCGATTACATGCAGGGCACCATGACGCCCAAAAATTTACTATCAGAAATTTTCCTTTCCCAACGCAATCCGAAAGATTTCCTTTTTTTCCATTAGGATATTTTAATACCAAATCCTCGAAATATCGTCCTACCGAAACTTTCGACTGATTTTTCAAACGGGATTGTAGAGTTTTTATATCTGCTTCATTTTTGAATATAAGTTCAACCTTATCCAGTATCGATGATAGTTCGTTATTGGTAAATATATTACAATTTCTTCCTAAAATAAATGCACCTACTACATTATCCGAATTATTTAATATCATTTTTTTTATTTCTTTTTTTCTCACATCGGTTAGTGAATCGTAGCGAAGAGACAATAAGTTTTCCAAAGAGGGATTTATAGTACTGTCCTTTAATGATTTCATATATCTTTCTTCTACCTTAAGCAACGAATAATCTATATTTTTTTTATATTGTAAATATTTCTGTAAAACATCGTTTAAAAATGTACCCGATACTGTAAGCGTAGTGTTATAATCTAATAATAAATTACCATTTTCGAGAACAAAAGGAGTATGTAAATTATGGTCATCCCCTACTCTTATATAATAAACTGCCGGTGCATCTTGTATCCCTTTTATAATAAATTTATTATTTTCTATTAATACACTATCGATATCTATCAGTTGTTTTTCCGATACTTTTGATATATAAACCATTTTACCATTTAATTTCGAACATTCACCATATATAGAATAGGATGTTGGTATGTGATTACAGGCAGTAGATAGTAGTATTATTAATAATAATATAATCTTATTCCTTTCCATTTTTCAATATTGTTTTGATTTATGTACAAAGTTAACAAGATTACCTATTATATTTTTATCATTCTTTCTATTTAATATTAAAAATATCATTTTGAATATTAATATAATGTATTAAATAGATATATGATTTATATTTGTAAATATATAAAGAAATGTGATTTATTAAATGCTTATATTTAATCATTATGATATTTTTATTTTTATCTTTGCAAATAGATAATATCACTAAAAAATACAAAGCATATGTGTGGAATTGTAGGTGTATTTGATTTAAAAGTAAAATCGGATGATTTAAGGGAACAAGTATTAAAAATGTCTAAAAAAATAAGACATCGCGGACCAGATTGGTCGGGAATTTATTGTGGAAATAGAGCGATACTTGCACATGAAAGATTATCTATTGTAGATCCCGAATCGGGAGGTCAGCCGTTAAAGAGTAAAGACGGGAAGCTCATTCTGTCTGTTAATGGTGAGATATATAACCACAGAGACATACGTGCACGGTTGGGATTGAAATATGAGTTTCTTACAGGATCTGATTGTGAAGTTATTCTAGCTTTATATAAAGAAAAAGGAATTGATTTCTTGGAAGATATAGACGGTATTTTCGCGTTTGCACTATATGATGAAGAAAATGATGCTTATTTTATTGCACGAGATCCGATTGGGGTTATTTCTCTTTATATGGGACGGGATAATAAAGGCCAATTCTATATTGCATCCGAATTAAAGGCTTTGGAGGGAATATGCTCACACATCGAACCTTTCTTGCCCGGACATTACTGGTATAGTAAAGCACCTGGCCTTGTACGCTGGTATAGAAGAGATTGGGAAAAATACGATAGTGTAAAAGATAATAAAGCCGATATATCCGAATTGAAAAATGCTTTGGAAGAAGCGGTAAAACAACAGCTTATGTCAGACGTGCCGTACGGGGTACTACTTTCGGGTGGGCTGGATTCTTCTATTATTTCGGCAATTGCTAAAAAATATTCTGCCAAAAGAGTTGAATCGGATGGTCAGAAAGATGCATGGTGGCCTCAATTACATTCATTTGCCGTAGGTTTAAAAGGTGCCCCTGATCTTATAGCTGCACGAAAAGTCGCTGATTATATCGGTACAGTACATCATGAAATAAATTATACAATACAAGAAGGCCTCGATGCTTTGCGTGATGTTATTTATTATATAGAAACCTATGACGTTACTACCGTTCGGGCATCTACCCCTATGTATCTGTTGGCACGTGTTATAAAATCAATGGGTATAAAAATGGTTTTATCGGGTGAAGGTGCCGATGAGATATTCGGAGGATATCTTTATTTTCATAAAGCTCCTGATGCTAAAGCTTTTCATGAAGAAACCGTTAGAAAATTAAGTAAATTATATCTTTATGATTGTTTGCGTGCAAATAAATCATTGGCAGCTTGGGGAGTTGAAGGACGTGTCCCATTTCTTGAAAAAAAATTTATCGATGTGGCAATGAGAATGAATCCTGATACCAAAATGTCGAAAAATGGGAAAATAGAAAAATGGGTATTGAGAAAAGCTTTTGAAGATATGGTGCCCGAAAGTATTGCCTGGAGACAGAAAGAGCAATTTTCTGATGGTGTAGGTTATGGTTGGATAGATACCTTGAAAAGAATTACTTCGGAAAAAGTGAGCGACGAACAAATGTCTCGTGCCCCAGAACGATTTCCGGTAAATCCGCCCATGAATAAAGAAGAATATTACTATCGTACTATTTTCGAAGAACTTTTCCCCTCTCGTACCGCGGCAAAAACAGTACCGTCAATTCCTTCTGTTGCTTGTAGTACGGCAGAAGCTTTAGCTTGGGATGCTTCATTTCAGAATATGAATGATCCTTCAGGTCGTGCAGTAAAAAATATACATAATCACGGTTATTGATTTCTACTATAAAAAATATCCCTGAATAATTTTCAGAGATATTTTTGTATGTATATCTTACAATTCTTCTTCAGGTATATGTTTTGGCAAAAATAAATTAAGCAATATATATCCTACTATTCCTGACAATAAAGATCCCAAAAGAATACCGATTTTTGATTGATTCAATAACGTATCGCCTATACTTTCCATATTTCCATAAGATAAATTTGCAATAAACATGGATACTGTAAATCCGATACCCCCCAAGGCTGATATACCGGCAATCATTTTCCAGGTAGTACCTTTCGGCATTGCAACAATTTTTAATTTTACAGCCACATATGAAAATAGGAAAATCCCAATAAACTTACCGATTACTAAACCTAAAAATACAGCCAGACTCACTCCGTGAAATATATCATTCATTTGTAAACTTTGTAATGCAATTCCAGCATTTGCAAATGCGAATAGAGGAATTACCAGGTAATTAACAATAGGATGTAATGTATCTTCGAGGTCTTGAAGAGGACTTATTACTTTATCTGAAGCGGATTCGACACATTTTAGCATATTCAATTGTTCTTTTGATAAAATGTTGGTTTGGCCTTTAACTTGAGTCTCGTTTACAGGGAATTTAGCAATTTCTTCTCTTATTTTTTCGATAAATCGGGCCGTAGGGATACGTGGATGGGCAGGAATACAGAATGCGACCAATACACCGGCTATTGTCGGATGTATTCCAGAATTCAAAAAAAGGAACCAAACAGCTATTCCGATGAGAATATAGAACATTTTGCTATTAATTCTGAGAACATAACCTCCTAACCCCATTATTATTAAAAGTCCAGCAGCATATAACAGATAGGTGAAAGTTATACTATCGGAATAAAACAATGCAATTGCAAGAATTCCTCCTATATCGTCTACTACCGCTAATGTTGCCAAAAATATTTTCAATCCGATAGGTACTCGTTTTCCCAACATACTTAATATCCCCAATGAAAAGGCAATATCCGTAGCCATGGGAATAGCACTGCCTCGTAATTCGGCTTCTCCGGTCGCTATAAAACGAAATATCAATATAGGCAATATAATACCTCCGATTGCTGCTATGACCGGCAAAAGAGCTTTCTTTATAGAAGAAAGTTCTCCGACTAAAACTTCTCTTTTTATTTCGAGGCCGACTGAAAAAAAGAAAATAGCCATAAGAGCATCATTAATGAATTGCATTAGCGACATAGATTCGCCATGATGGCTGAAAAGATTAAAATTCCCGATCTGTAATGAGATTGGATAATTCCACCAAGAAAAATAAAATGTATTTAACGGAGAATTAGCCATAATCAGGGCTAAAGCCGTGACTGCGATTAATACATAGCCTCCGTTTGCATAATTTTGTAACGATTTTCGTAATGCAAAAATAGTATCTTTCATCTTTTATTGAGTATACATATTTTTATTAGAACAACAAACGGCCCTTTATGTTTGAAATCTTTTATATGTGCAAATAAAGGGTCGTTTGTTGTTTATATATTATCAATCTAATTTAAGTACAGCTAAAAATGCTTTTTGAGGTACCTCTACCGATCCGATTTGCTTCATTCGTTTTTTACCTTTTTTCTGTTTTTCTAATAATTTACGTTTTCGACTGATATCCCCTCCGTAACATTTGGCAGTTACATCTTTTCTTACGGCTTTAATTGTTTCCCGAGCAATAATTTTCGACCCGATTGCAGCTTGTATGGCAATATCAAATTGTTGTCTGGGAATAAGTTCTTTAAGCTTTTCACACATCCTACGCCCGAATGTTACCGCATTATCGAAATGTGTTAGTGTCGAAAGAGCATCTACCGGTTCTCCGTTAAGCAGTATATCGAGTTTTACCAATTTCGACGGACGAAAATCATGAATATGATAGTCGAATGAAGCATAACCTTTAGATATACTTTTTAGTTTATCATAAAAGTCTATTACAATCTCCCCTAAAGGAAGGTCGTATATAAGTTCTACGCGATTTCCCGATATATATTCTTGTTTAACGAGTTCTCCTCTTTTCCCCAAACATAAAGTCATTATAGGGCCGATAAAATCGGTATTAGTAATAACGGAAGCCCGTATATAAGGTTCTTCAATATGTTCGATTAGTGTAGGATCGGGTAATCCCGAAGGATTATGGACTTCGGTCATTCCTCCTTTTTTATCGAATATTCTGTATGAAACATTCGGAACAGTCGTGATTACATCCATATTAAATTCTCTATCGAGCCTTTCTTGGATAATTTCCATATGCAAAAGGCCCAAAAAACCGCATCGGAATCCGAACCCGAGTGCCACGGATGATTCCGGTTGAAATGTCAAAGATGCATCATTCAGTTGAAGTTTTTCCAGAGAAGCTCTCAGATTTTCAAAATCTTCGCTTTCGATCGGATAAACACCGGCAAAAACCATTGGTTTAACTTCTTCAAATCCCTCAATGGCTTTTGTACAGGGACGTGCTACATGTGTTATCGTATCCCCGACTTTTACCTCACGAGATGTTTTTATACCCGAAATAATATAGCCTACATCACCCGTTTGCAATTTTTCTCTCGGAGACATGTCGAGTTTTAAAACGCCAATTTCATCGGCCTCGTATTCTTTCCCCGTTGCGACAAACTTTACTTTATCACCTTTTCGTATTGTTCCGTTGGCGATTTTGAAATAAGCGATAATACCACGAAAAGAATTAAATACGGAGTCGAAAATTAGGGCTTGCAGCGGAGCTTCAGGATCACCCATAGGAGGTTTTATCCTTTCGATGATTGCATTAAGAATAGATTCCACACCTTCACCGGTTTTTCCGCTGGCTCGTATAATATCTTCTCGCTTGCATCCGATAAGTTCTATAATCTGGTCTTCTACTTCATCGGGCATAGCACTCGGAAGATCAACCTTATTAACAACCGGAATGATCTCCAGATCATTCTCGATAGCCATGTACAGATTGGAAATTGTTTGAGCCTGTATTCCCTGTGAAGCATCTACGATAAGAAGAGCTCCTTCACAGGCTGCAATTGAACGCGATACTTCATATGAAAAATCGACATGCCCCGGGGTATCGATCAGATTCAGAATATATTTTTCATTGTTATATATATATTCCATCTGTATCGCATGACTTTTTATTGTTATCCCCCTTTCCCTTTCCAGATCCATATTATCTAATACTTGATCTTGCAAATCTTTTCCTGCGACAGTATTTGTAAATTCGAGTAAGCGATCTGCCAAGGTACTTTTACCATGATCGATGTGTGCGATTATACAAAAGTTGCGTATATTCTTCATTTATTGTTTTTTCTTTTTCAAATGCAAATATAACACTTTTTTGGTTCTTAAAAATGGGGATTAATACGTTTACAAACAAATAACGAAGCCGACCGGATTATCGTTTGCAGGAATTGCGATATAAATTGTTTATTGTAATGATATATAACAAAAAATGAAATATATTTGTAATACTTGTTTCATAAGATTGAAATAAATAAATAAGAACTTCGCATTGTATTAAAAAATAAAAGCTATGACAACAAATGCTCGTATTCTTGTAGTTGACGACGAAGAAGACTTATGCGAAATACTAAAATTTAATCTCGAGATTGAAGGATTTGAAGTAGATACGGCAAATTCTGCTGAAGAAGCTTTAAAAAAAGATTTGTCGATATATCAGTTGTTAATGCTTGATGTGATGATGGGTGAAATAAGCGGTTTTAAAATGGCTAACCTAATCAGGAAAGACGAAGCTAAAGCTAAAATTCCCATTATTTTTCTTACAGCAAAAGATGCTGAAAATGACCGTCTTACCGGTTTTAATTTGGGTGCGGACGATTATATCTCCAAGCCTTTTTCAATTAGGGAAGTGATAGCAAGAGTTAAAGCTGTAATACGCCGTACGGCTGTCAAACAAAGTGATGTAGAGCCGGAATTGCTTCTGTTCGAAACATTAAAAATCGATCTCCCAAAGAAAAAAGTTACTATCGATAATGAAGAAATAACTCTTACCAAGAAAGAATTTGAAATACTTAAATTGTTACTCGAACATCAGGGTCATGTTTTTTCCCGAGAAGAAATTTTAAGCAGGGTTTGGAGTGATGAAGTATATGTATTGGACCGTACAATAGATGTGAATATTACTCGCCTAAGAAAGAAAATCGGTAAATACGGAAAAAATATTGTAACACGTTTAGGATATGGATACTGTTTTGAGATAGCATAAGCGGTATATTAATATGAAGGAGGATGGGAAATTCTGATAAAACTAACTATAAATTACCTTTTTATAAAGAGCTGTTCATTTCGATCGCTTCATTATTTGTACTATTCGTATTGGTTATTTTCTTTTTTCAATTCAATCTCGAACGAGAATCCAAAAAAGAGATGCTTAACTCCATCCTCCAAGATTACAATAATCTAATTTATAGGGAATATTCTTCATCTAAAATGACAGAAGCACGCCTGGATTCGATTATTAAGGGAATAACTGATAAAAATTTACGCGTAACCATTATGACTACTAATGGTAAAGTCCTTACCGATAGTGGCCATAACGATTCGATACCATTGCCCAGTCATTCGACTCGTCCTGAAGTAATGGAGGCTTTACAAAACGGATTAGGATATGCCCAAAGAGAATCGGCCACATTGGGTAAAGATTTCTTTTATTCAACAAGGCGATATGGAGATATTATTGTACGGTCTTCCCTCCCATTCGATGTATCGACAATGAGCATGTTAAAGGCTGATAATAAATTCACTTATTTTTTATTCGCTATCTCTATTTTAGTAATTCTTTTGCTTTATTATTTTTGTAATAAATTGAGTCGGTCAATTTCTATTTTGCAGGAGTTTTCTCAAAAAGCAGAACAAGATCAACCTGTAGACTTACATGTAAAAGTCGCTAAAAATGATATAGGGGATATTACTCATAATATAATTAGGATATATAAAAATTTAAGAGCGACTAAAAATGAATTGTCCATAGAGAAGGAAAAGCTGATTACTCACCTTCAATTTTCAAAAGAAGGTCTTGCTGTTTTTTCTACAGATAAAAAAGCGATTATAGCCAATAATCTTTTTATACAATATGTAAATCTTATTTCCGATGATCAGTTGACATCGACAGATGATGTTTTCTCTCTTTCCGAATTTAAAAAAATTACTGTATTTATCGATAATAATCTTTGGAGAGCCAATAAAACCGAAGAGTATATTTCAGACTCGATGACCGTTACAAAAAACGGTAAATCGTTTCTTATAGAATGTATAATTTTTCAAGACAGAACTTTTGAAATATCTTTGAATAATATAACACAACAAGAAGAAGAAAGTCGTTTGAAAAAACAACTTACACAAAATATTGCTCATGAATTAAAAACTCCGGTTAGTAGTATACAGGGATATATGGAAACTATTATATCCAATCCATCTTTGAGTAATGAAAAAAGAGTAATTTTCCTAGAACGTTGTTACGCCCAAACAATCAGGTTAACCGGTCTTCTTCAGGATATTTCTATTTTGAACCGGATCGATGAGTCGAATGATCTTTTTGATATGGAAAGTATCGATCTCGGACTCATAATTAATGAAGTAATTAATGATACGATTGTACAATTAGAAGAAAAGCATATGAGGGTAGAAATATCTGTCCCTGAAAATGCAATTATCAATGGAAATCATTCTTTGTTGTATTCGATATTTCGCAATCTTACCGATAATACAATTGCTTATGCTGGAGAGAATACTCAGGTTTCGATCAATTGTTATTTGCAGGATGCCAATTACTATTATTTTTCTTTCTCTGATAATGGTCCAGGTGTATCGGAGGAGCATCTGAATCGATTATTCGAACGTTTTTATCGTGTTGATAAAGGTCGTTCGCGTAAGTTGGGAGGTACAGGGCTTGGATTAGCTATTGTAAAAAATGCAGTCATTTTTCATAAAGGAGAAATATTGGCTAAAAACAAGCTTGATGGGGGCCTCGAGTTTCTTTTTACATTGAAAAAATGAGAATCTCATTTCCCTGAAATTAAGAGTTTTAATGAAATAAGAGTCGCTACATTTGATTTTCAGAAGTCATTATTTTTGATAATCTGGTTAAAATTGTACATTTGTCTGTTATTAATCCCGGAATCGAATGCCGACATGACACAGACTGAAAAATACTTTGTAGAGTTATCCTCGAATTTAAAGGATGCTTTTGCCCAGGTTTTCGGAAATCCCGAAATGTTTTATAAAACCGCCTATCTTATTGCGAAGAACGAACATCTTACTTCTCTTGATAAAAATGATCAATGGGAACAAAAAATTGAGATTATTCATTATTATCAAAATAAGCTTAAAGAATTTCTGAACAATCTTTCGCTCGATGGAGAAAACTTAATGGCAGATATTGCCAGTGATTATTTCGAAGATTATGCCCATTATAGGGATAATATTGATTTCGGGCTTTCTAACGAAGAATTTCTGAGCGTATTAAAGGAAATTCAACATAAACTGTAATAATAATTAATATTACGATCTTATTTGTAATAATGAGACTTTGATATTAATTTATTGCTGATAGTGTTTGTTATTATTTTATTAATCAAATTGAAAGTAATTATGCAGACAAGTTTTAACCGTTATATAGAAAATGCAATTATCGAAAATTGGGAACGAATAGCGTTATCTGATTTTAATGGGGTATCGTATAGCTATAAAGATATCGCTCGTAAAATTGCAAAATTACACATACTTCTTGAGGCATCAGGTATAAAAAAGGGGGATAAAGTAGCTATTTGCGGACGAAACTCCTCTCATTGGGCTGTCTCTTTTTTTGCGACTCTTACTTATGGTGCGGTTGCTGTTCCGATATTACACGAATTTAAAGCCGATAATGTACATCATATCGTAAATCACTCAGATGCAAAAGTATTGTTTGTTGGAGATGTTGTATGGGAAAATCTCAATGACCAGCAAATGCCCGATCTTAACGCAATTATTCTAATCAACGATTTTTCTGTTTTAAAAACTGACAAAAAAGAATTGATTACGGCTCGAGAACATTTAAATGAATTTTTTGGTAAAAAGTATCCGAGCCGGTTTACAAAAGAGGATGTGAAATATCATGAAGATTCACTCGATGAGCTGGCTCTTATCAATTATACTTCTGGATCTACCGGTTTTTCAAAAGGAGTTATGTTATCGTATAGAAGTATTTGGTCTAACCTGAAGTTTTGTAATGAGAACCTCGACTTTTTGCAGGCGGGTGATGGAACAGTATCTATGTTACCGATGGCACATATGTACGGTTTGGCGATAGAGTTGATGAATCCCTTCGCTAAAGGATGTCACATTCATTTTCTTACTAGAGTTCCTTCTCCCAAAGTCATAATGGATGCGTTTGCTGAGATTAAACCGAAAATGATTGTTGCTGTACCTTTGATTATAGAAAAAATCATAAAAACAAAAGTTTTTCCGCTTTTAGAAAAGCCTATTATGAGGTTAATGATGATGGTTCCTTTTCTCGATACTCAATTGTTATCGAAGATAAAGAATAAACTTACTGAAACTTTTGGAGGAAATCTACAGGAACTAATTATCGGCGGAGCAGCTCTGAATAAAGAAGTAGAGGATTTTTTGAGAAAAATAGAATTTCCTTTTACTGTGGGATATGGTATGACGGAATGTGGCCCCCTTATCTCCTATGCCCCTTGGACTGAAACCCGACTTACATCTTGCGGAAAGGTAGTTCAACGTATGAAAGCTAAAATTGAATCTGCAGACCCACAAAACATAGTTGGAGAATTGTGGGTAAAAGGCGATAATGTAATGTTAGGGTATTATAAAAATGATGAAGCGACTCATCAGGTCTTGAAAAAAGACGGGTGGATGAATACTGGAGATCTTGCCCTTCTTGATAAAGATAATTATATCTATCTGAAAGGTCGAAGTAAAAGTATGATTCTCGGACCTTCAGGACAAAATATATATCCTGAAGAAATAGAAGGAAAACTTAATAATATGCCGTATGTAAATGAATCGGTAGTTATCGATAAAGACGGCAAATTGGTAGCTCTTATTTATCCTGATTTTGATAATGCTGAAAAAGAAGGAATTACCAAAGATAAAATCGAGGATCAAATGGAGGAAAATCGTATCGTTATTAATAAAGAGTTACCCGCATATAGTCAAATTAGTCAAATAAAAATATTTTACGAAGAATTTGAAAAAACACCCAAAAGAAGTATCAAACGATATTTATATCAAAACACATGAAAGAAGAATCTATCTATTATCAGCCGGAAATTGAAACCATAGAACGGGGAGAACTTGAAAAACTACAGTTAGCCCGATTAAAAGAAACGATAAGGATTGCATCAAATGCTCCTTTTTATGCAAAATTATTTTCTGATAATAAAATTACTCATGAGTCGGTTGGTTGTATCGATGACTTAAAAAAATTGCCATTTACAACAAAATCTGATTTAAGAGATAATTATCCTTTCGGGTTAATTGCGACAGACATGAAGAATGTGGTAAGATTACATTCTTCAAGTGGTACTACAGGAAATCCGACTGTTATATGCCATTCTCAGCACGATCTCGACCAATGGTCAAATCGTTTGGCACGTTGTATGTATATGGTCGGATTACGAAATACCGATGTATTTCAGAACACATCGGGTTATGGAATGTTTACCGGTGGATTAGGGATACAATACGCTGCAGAAAGATTAGGAGCTCTCACAGTACCTGCCGCTGCCGGTAATAGTTTAAGGCAAATTAAGTTTATTACCGATTTTGGAACTACCGCAGTACATGCCATTCCCAGTTATGCTACACGTTTGGCTGAAGTCATGCAGGAAGTAGGAATAGACCCCTATAAAGATACCCAATTACATACTTTAATTATTGGAGCCGAACCTCATACCGAAGAACAACGTAAAAAGATTGAAAAATTATTAGGTGTAAAGGCGTATAATTGCTTCGGAATGTCTGAAATGAGTGGTCCGGGCGTCGCATTTGAATGTACTTATCAGAATGGGCTTCATCTTTGGGAAGATTGCTTTATTATGGAAATAATCGATCCTGAAACTTTACAACCTGTGCCCGAGGGAGAAATTGGAGAACTGGTACTTACAACTCTCGATAGAGATGCAATGCCTCTGATACGGTATAGGACAAGAGATCTCACCCGCATAATTCCCGGTAAATGTCCTTGCGGACGAACACATCGTAGAATTGATCGGATAAAAGGACGCAGTGACGATATGTTTATTGTGAAGGGGGTAAATATTTTTCCTATGCAAATTGAGAAAATACTGATGCAATTTAGCGAATTAGGGACTAATTATCTGATTACAATTGATACGGTAGGTAATAATGATGAAATGATGGTTGAAGTTGAACTTGGTGAACTTTTTACTGATGATTATTCCAAGTTGCAGCAACTTACCCGCGAAATTACACGGCGTTTAAAAGATGAAATATTGCTTACTCCGAAAGTAACTTTAGTGGATAAAGGGAGTCTGCCGCAAAGCGATGGAAAGGCTATTAGAGTAAAAGATTTAAGAAAAAAATAAAAATTAAAATACAGATATCATGATCATACAACAATTATCAGTGTTTCTTGAAAATAAATCGGGGCGATTAAATGAAATTCTTGAAATGTTGGGGCAAGTAAATATTCGTATTATAGCCGCTACGGTCGCTGATACTTCTGAATATGGCATTTTGAGATTGATAACCACCGACACTCAAAAAGCTTGTACGACACTGAGAGAAAAAAAAGTAAGTGCCAATATGAGTGAAGTTATCGCTATATCCTGTGATTCTCGTGCGGGTACGTTTGCCAAGCAGTTAAGATATTTCTCAGAAAATGGGATTAGTATAGAATATATGTATTGTTTCTCGATAGCTGAAAAGGCATTTTTGATATTAAAAACAGATAATGTACTGAAAGCAAAGAAAGTCGCGATACAGTTTGGCCTTGAATTGATTTCCGAAAAGGAATTGCTCGCTTTATAAAAGGAAATATGGAAATATTGAAGAAAAGAATATTGCAGGATGGCGTATGTTTCGAAGGGGGAATCCTTAAAGTAGATAGTTTTATCAACCATCAGATGGACCCTATGCTAATGCGTTTGATAGCCGAAGAATTTGTAAAACGATTCTCTGATGTAGAAATAAATAAAATTATGACAATAGAAGCGAGTGGTATAGCTCCTGCTATTATGGTTGGCTACCTTATGCAACTACCGGTTGTATTTGCTAAGAAGAAAGAGCCAAAAACCATGCGACATGCGCTTACTACGACCGTTCATTCTTTTACTAAAGATAGAGAATACCCGGTAAGCATTAGCGGAGAATATCTCAATTCTAAAGATCATATTCTTTGTATCGATGATTTTTTGGCAAATGGTAATGCTGCTTTGGGAATGTATGATCTTATACAACAGGCCGGAGCTCACCTTTCGGGAATGGGATTTATAATAGAAAAAAAATTTCAGAATGGAGGTGAAGTTTTACGTCGAAAAGGTATTAGAGTTGAATCTTTAGCTATAATAAAAAGCCTTGACGATTGTAGAATATCGTTCGAATAATTTTGAATAGACTTATTTATAGATAAAAAGAGGAGGCTAATCTTACTTAACTTCCTCTTTTCAGTGTCGGGGTAGCGGGATTCGAACCCACGACCCCCTGCTCCCAAAGCAGGTGCGCTAACCGGACTGCGCTACACCCCGATCTTTCTCTTTTGCGGGTACAAATATAGCGCTATTTTTTTATTCTGCAATTTATGTTGCCAAAACTTTTCATTTATCTGTACCGTATTTTAAATGTAGTCATAAAAATGCAAAAAACAGAGGCTATATTTATCCTCTGTTTTTATATCTATTATTTTATAAATACCATTACCATTCTTTCTCAGCATCTTCTAAGGGCAGGTGATCTTGAAATTTCATTTGGGCATGTGTCCCGTCACAAAA
Source organism: Coprobacter tertius (assembly GCF_024330105.1). NCBI lineage: Bacteria > Pseudomonadati > Bacteroidota > Bacteroidia > Bacteroidales > Barnesiellaceae > Coprobacter > Coprobacter tertius. The sequence continues at coordinate 22,074 of NZ_JANDHW010000007.1, read as the reverse complement.
TGGTTTGTTCGAGGACTGTCCGCACCGGCAGAGAGTTACCCTATTCCTTATTTCATAGCTTGTTCCGTCGGCACTTTCGATACGAATACCTCCTTTTACCCATATGGGACCGCTAACGTGTATTCCCGGGTCTTCGATAATACCGATTGAAGGCAAAAATGGAGGCTCGAATACTTCTTCTTTTTCTTTGTCCCATAATACTAATCGACCGGCAGGGCAATGACCGGCTTCGTGTCTTACGAGTTCCTTTTCTTTTTCTGACTGAGCCTCTTGAACCAAATTCCAGATACGGCCATATGCATCACAAAAACGTGCGAAAGCACAGTAATCCTGATTATCAGCCAAAATCATAGTCGGTCCTTCAAATTCTTCTGCATTTTCTAGTAAAGGTGTTTTGTCATTTGTTTCTTTGGGGTTCCAGTGAGCATGCTGATGAGAACCGTCGCAGAAAGGTTTGTGTTTGGACTCTCCGCATCGGCATAATGAAATAGGCTCTCCTTCACTTTTAAAGTGTGTCCCTTTACGATATACCCACGAACTCCCTTCTTCGTTAGGCATAATTATTTCCTGATCGATAGGTGGATTTCCGTACACAAGATAAGGACCTTGATCTGTAATTTTAATGTAAAATGTTTCTGGAGCCGCTTTAGAACCGACTTCTACCGGAATTTTTTTTGATTTTGCCATAATTTTTTGTTTACAAATACTACTTATAAAACAAATGGTAAAATCAATAAGTTCAATTTAATATTCAACGGTAAGGCCGTCGTAAGATAAATATACATTATCAGGTAATTGGGGTGCAACATGCTCATGTAAACCCATTTGATGACTCATATGAATAAGATACGCTTTTTGAGGTGAAACTCGTTCAATTACATTCAATGCCTGTGATAGACTTTGGTGCGATATATGTTCGGTAATACGTAAGGCATTTACAACTAATATCTTTAATCCTGAAAGCTTTTGATATTCTTCTTCTGGAAGAGTAAGCATATCAGTTATATAGGCCATATCTCCTATTCTATATCCTAATATCGGCAATTTATAATGCATTGCCCGTATAGGAATAATTTGTATTCCGTTTATACTGAAAGGGGCGATACTTATTTCTTTTAATTGTAAATTGGGTACACCCGGATATTTCTTTTCTGTGAAGCAATATGGCATTCGGGTTCGTATAGCTTGAGCAACCGAGGTTTCCAAATAAATCGGAACTGGACGATTATTACAAAATGGTCTCAGATCGTCAAAACCGGCAGTATGGTCATAATGAGCATGGGTAATTAGCACTGCATCGAGAGACGTAACACCTGTTCTGAGTATTTGCTGTCTGAAATCAGGGCCACAATCAATTAAAATATTTTTATTGTTGACAGAAATTAGAGCTGAAGTACGTAACCTTTTATCTTTATTATCAATCGACGTACATACTTCGCATTTGCATCCTATCTGTGGGATTCCGGTGGAAGTTCCTGTTCCTAAAAATTCAATTTTCATCATATGATCCATTCATCTAATGAAATTTACTTCAGGAGTAATCGTTATATTAAAATTAGATTTTACCGACTGTTTTATTTCCTCAGAAAGCTCGACAACATCGTCGGAAGTTGCATTGTTTTTATTAATGAGGACTAAACATTGTTTGTCGTGAACAGCTGCACCTCCGTGTATTTTCCCTTTCCATCCACACCGGTCTATCAACCAAGCAGCCGGCACTTTAACTTTTTCATTATCTATCGGATAATGGGGTATATCAGGGTATTTTTCTTTTAACAAAGAATATTGAAACAGAGGAATAACAGGATTCATAAAAAAACTCCCTGCATTACCTGTTATTTCCGGATCAGGCAATTTGTTTTCTCTAATCTCAATAACCGCGTTCCTAATATTTCTCAAATTTATAGTTCCTTTAGTTTCGACTGCAGTTTTCAGATTTCCGTAACTTAGATTGTATATCGGTTGTTTACTCAAACAATACGTAACAAATGTAACGATGTGTTTTTCCTTTAATTCATTTTTAAAAATACTATTTCTGTAACCGTATTTACAATCTATACAATTAAAGACATGATGTTCTCCCGATTCGATCTCAATCGTTTCAACAGTATCTATAATATCTTTTACCTCACTACCGTATGCACCTATGTTTTGAACAGCACTCGCTCCTACTTCTCCGGGAATCTTCGAAAGATTTTCGGTGCCATACCATCCTCGATCAATACAATAAGCTACAAAATCATCCCATATTACACCCGATCCGACTTTTATTTTTACACATCTTTCCGTTTCATCTTTAATGGTGATTGTTTTAATGCGGGAATGTAAGATCGCACCGTCATAATTTCCGAGGAAAAGAAGATTACTACCACTACCAATGTGCAAAAATCTCTTATCTTTTATCCATTCCGATGCCAACAATTCTTTTAATTCTTCTACAGAGTCATATTCGACAAACCATTTTGCTATGGCAGGAATATGGAAAGTATGCTTGTCTTTTAATTGTATATTTTCGTGAATAATCATTTAATCCGCAGTTTATTTATTGTCTAAAATTTTTCAATATGCCGTCTTCAAATAATAAATATGCACCGGTTTTATAAAACCATTCTTCCCGGAGTCCCATTGTCGTGAGATATTGTCTTATATCAGCCGGTTTCCCGATAGCCAAACGACACTCTTGTTGAGTCATCCCTTTTTTAACTTTAGATTGGGTAATCGAATCCCACATTTCTTCTGATATATCTTTATATTTGTTTTTAGGATCTTCAAATGTAAATAATTGATCGAATGTTATAAATTCCCCAGCAATGCCGTCCGGAGACAAAACTCCGAAAACACGACCTTCATTTTCATCAGTTGTTTTAAATACAAATTGTATGGGAAGAACATTTGTTCCAGGTAATATGTCGGTTATGACGACGGGAACCATTTTAAATCCGTTTATTTCTTTACCATTCGCATTATACCATAAAGATGTTTTTATATATAATGTTTTTCCGATGAGTAATTTTTTAGCAAGTTCGATTTCTGAAACAGGCACTAAATCCGGAATCAATGGGCGGTATGTCGATCGTTCCATCTCCTGACGTTTTTTTCTGCTTTCATATTTATATATAATCCCATCACACTCAAAAATAAGATTTACAGAGGGCATATATCCGAATATCAACTCATCTCGGGATCCTTTATAAGTAAATATTTTATCTTTATAAGATATTTCCTTATCAGGTAGTAAAGTATCGGGGCGTAAAGTTAACCCCAATTTATTTCCTACATGAATAAATGTTTTTCCTATTGGCCATAAAAGACAATTTTCTGTACTAAAATTAGTCCGCATAAAAATTTCTTCAACTGAAAGTTCCTCGTTTTCTGTGTTTTCATTTTTCTTTTTAAAAAAATCAGATGGAGAAGCAGCTTCGACTCCCTGAGAGAGAAACAAAAAAGTAATGATAAAAGTAATAATATTGCGAAATAATTTCATAAACTCTTACTTTATTTAGAAATAAATTTTCTTCGCCAAATATACTAAGATTGTACTAAAATGAATGATAAGTTTTATTAATTCTTCATCAATATATTAGTTATCTTTAGCTTTATTTCTATATATTTGCAGTAGGTAACTACTAACAGATAATGCAAAATAAAATATTATTTACATATTATAAATTAAGATTTCGCAGATGGAGTCGTAGTCGTTTTGCGGCATTCTGCAGTATCGGAAAGTGTGTAAATATAGGGACTGTCTGTAAAAGTATTATCGAAGCTTCATTAAGAAAGCAACCGATAAGTATTTCTTTAAAGTATATTACGTTTACTTGTTTTACTGAAGAAAACTCAGAATTTACCGATCCGGCTTTTTTCTGTCCGGAAATAATTATTCTGGAAGAAAAATCTGAAATAATTACGAGATTTGATATTTCCAAGGATGTTTGTTTATGCAAATATTTTTATATTTTTTAGAAGCGACAGATGCTTGATAATTAGAAATCAATCATCTGTCGCTTTTTATTTTAATAAAATGCTTATGATAGAAAAATTTAAGAAATTGGTACTTGAAGGAAAATGCATTACATTCGACCAAGCAGTTCAATTATCAGAAACAACGGATAAAGATAAGTTATACCAAGCTTCAGGTGAAATCACCAGACATTTCGGATCCAGATTTTTTGATACCTGTTCAATTATTAATGCTCGTTCGGGAAGCTGTCCCGAAAATTGTAAATGGTGTGCTCAGTCGGCACATCATAATACAAAAATTGAGACGTATCCTCTACTCGATATTCAAACATGCTTACGCCAGGCTATTCACAATGAAAATATTGGTATTAAACGATTCTCTTTAGTAACGAGCGGACGTAAAGTATCTGGAAGAACTTTAAATGAAATCTGTAATATATATCGTGTTATAGGCAAACAAACCAAGCTCTCGTTGTGCGCATCTTTGGGATTATTAAATAAAGAAGAATTACAAAAATTATACGATTCGGGAGTAACCCGTTATCATTGTAATCTCGAAACAGCAGCTTCTTATTTTCCAACACTTTGTACAACTCATTCTCAAGAAGAAAAAATTGAAACGATTCGTGCAGCCCGTGCAACGGGTATGGAAATATGTTCGGGAGGAATTATAGGCATGGGTGAAACTATGATACAAAGAATCGAATTGGCTTTCAGTTTAAGAGAATTAAATGTGACTTCTATTCCTATAAATGTGTTACAACCTATTTCTGGGACACCACTTGAAAATATGCCACCTCTGAGCGAAGAAGATGTTCTTACTACTATCGCCGTTTTTCGTTTTATACATCCTATGGCAAAATTACGTTTTGCCGGTGGACGAGGAATTATGTCAAAATCACTACAGGAAAAGGCTTTAAAGATCGGAATAAATTCGGCCATTACAGGAGATATGCTTACTACGATAAGTTCTAAAGTAGAGGAAGATAAAAAGCTATTTCAGCATGCTGGTTACATTTTAACAGATGAAATATGACAAACGAAGCTATTTTATATTTCGATAGAGAACATTTGTGGCATCCTTATACATCGACAGAACAGCCTCTACCGGTTTATGAGATCATACGGGCAGAAGGAGTTTATCTTGAATTATCGAATGGAAAACGTTTAATAGACGGGATGTCGTCTTGGTGGGCCGCTATTCATGGTTATAATAATCCTCGTCTGAATAAGGCTGCAAATGTCCAGCTTAAAAGTATGTCACATGTGATGTTTGGTGGCATAACCCATCGTCCGGCAGTGGAGTTGGGTAAACTTATCCTGTCTCTTGTACCTCTGGGACTTGAAAAAATTTTCTATTGTGACTCGGGTTCTGTTTCGGTTGAAGTTGCACTTAAAATGGCTATACAATATTGGTACAGTAAAAAAAAGTATAAAAAGCAGAACTTTGTGACTATTCGCTCCGGGTATCATGGTGATACATGGAATGCGATGTCTGTTTGCGATCCTGTAACAGGAATGCATTCGATTTTTGGTAACACACTACCCCAACGTTTTTTTATTCCATCTCCTTCTTGTCGTTATGTAGATATTTGGGAAAAAGATTGTATCGAGCCTTTAACAGAATGTTTCGAACAAAATGCTGATACATTAGCTGCTCTTATTTTAGAACCAATTGTACAGGGTGCAGGTGGTATGCGTTTTTATCATCCTGAGTTTCTGGTAAAAGCGCGTGAATTATGTGATAGATTTGGAGTGTTACTAATTGTAGATGAAATTGCTACAGGCTTTGGCCGCACGGGAAAGATGTTTGCGTGTGAACACGCTGGCATTACTCCTGATATTATGTGTATCGGTAAAGCACTCACCGGAGGGTATCTGACAATGGCAGCGACATTGGCAACCGACAATATTGCCACAGCTTTATCTCAGGGAGTACCTGGAGTATTTATGCACGGACCTACATTTATGGCGAATCCTTTAGCTTGTGCTATCGCAAAAGCATCGATAGAAGAATTGCTTTCTTATGATTGGAAATCGAAAATAAAATCTATTGAAACTCAATTATGGAATGAGTTAGCCCCCATCGCAAAATTCCCTCAAGTTGCCGATGTTCGTGTCTTGGGTGCTATTGGCGTTGTAGAGATGAAAGAATCCGTAGATATGGCAACGATACAAAAACAATTTGTAGAGCTGGGTGTTTGGGTTCGGCCTTTTGGCAAATTGGTATATGTAATGCCTCCCTATATTATTACGTCCGAACAGCTTTCTATTCTTACGAATGCCTTATTATGTGTAGTAAAAAAGCAAAAATAATATGATTGATTTTTTAGCCGACCGCTTAAATAAAATAGAAAAAAAAGGGAATTTACGAGTGCTTCCTGAATTGAAAATAGAGGGAAAATATGTTTATGTAGAAAACAGATGTATGTTAAATCTTTCATCGAATGATTATCTCGGACTGGCTTCATCTTTTTATTCGAACAAAGATTTTGATCGGAAGGAAACTAAATTTGCATCTTCGTCATCTCGTTTACTTACCGGTAATTCTATAGAATATAGACAGCTGGAAAACAGGTTATCTGAATTATATTATTCTCGTGCGGTTCTATTATTTAACAGTGGATATCATGCTAATATCGGAATTTTACCAGCTATAACAACTCGTAGGTCTTTGATTTTAGCAGATAAACTCGTGCACGCCAGTATTATCGACGGCATACGTTTATCCGAAGCTAAATGTATTCGATTTAAACATAATGATCTGAATCATTTAAATAGCATTGTGGAACGGGAATTTAATAATTATGATATTATTGTAATTGTTGTCGAAAGTATTTATAGCATGGATGGAGACATTTCTGATCTCAAAGCTTTAGTGAAATTAAAAAATAAATATGATAACATTGTTCTATATGTTGATGAAGCTCATGCTGTGGGTGTAAGAGGAAAAAATGGATTAGGATGCGCAGAAGAGCAAAATGTAATTCCGAATATTGATTTTTTAATTGGGACTTTTGGTAAAGCCCTCGCTTCTTACGGAGCTTATGTTGTTTGTGATGAAAAAAAACGTAACTTTCTAATTAATACAGCACGTTCATTTATATTTTCAACTGCATTGCCATCTGTAAATTTACGATGGAGCCTATATATGTTGAATAAAGCAGTTGAAATGAAACAAGAAAGAATGTATTTGAATAATCTAAGTATAAAAGTACACACCGTATTTAATGAATGTGTAGAAAATAATTGTAGTTTTTCTCACATAATCCCTTTTATAATCGGAGATTCCCATCGCTGTTCCTTGTATGCAAAAGAAATTCAAAAAGAAGGATTTTATATATTACCGGTTAGACCTCCTACTGTGCCCGAAGGTACGTCGAGATTACGGATATCTTTAACGGCCGCCTGTACAGAAAATGAAATAGATAAATTGTTATCGCTAATGAAAAATTTAGATAAAAATGAAATACACATTTATTAATAAAAATAATACTCCTAGGCTAACTTTATTTTTCGCCGGTTGGGGAATGGATATACATCCGTTTATTTCGTTGCGGAATATTACTAATGATTGTTGTATTTGTTATGATTATACTGACATGCATCTCAATTCGGAAATATTCGATTCCTATACTCATATCGATATATACGCATGGTCATTGGGGGTTTGGCATGCTGCACTATATTTACGAAATTCTACTTTACCGGTTAGAAAAAGAATAGCGATAAACGGAACCATGTTCCCTATTGATAACGAAAAAGGGATATCCGCTGATATCTTCGATGCAACCTTAAAGGGGTTAAATAAAAATTCACTGATAAAATTTAATCTTCGTATGTGTGGTAATAAGGAAAAAGTCTCAGTATATAACTCTTTGCATCCACAACGGAGCATAGAAGATATTAAAAAAGAGCTTCAAGTCATTGGAGACCGAATTTACAGAACCCCGGTATTCAAATATCCCTGGGATAAAGTAATCATAGGCAGTGATGATCATATTTTCCCTTATGAATGCCAACTCAGAGCATGGGAAAATGATTGTAATAATATAATTGTAAAACCGATATATCATTATACCGATTTCTTTAAACTTATGTTAGAAATATGAATACATCTAAACACAGGGTTGTAAAATCTTTCGGACGTTTTTTAAACAGTTATAACGATCATGCTCAAATACAAATAAAAGTTGCGGAGAAATTGGCCGAAAAGATTATCGGAATTGAAAATAGTGAAAGGAAAAGAATATTTGAAATTGGCTGTGGAACAGGTTTGCTCACCAGAAAGTTACTACACTTCTTTTGTAATTGTGAATATTTTGCGATCGATATATGTCCGGATGTCTCTAAGTTTCTCCCCGATAACATAATTTTTTATCCGGGAGATGCAGAAACGATGACTTTAACAGGGTTATTCGATATGATAGTCAGCAGTTCTTCTTTACAGTGGTTCGATAATCCAATATCTTATATACTTCGGCTCGATTCGTCTATTTCAAAAAATGGTTTAATCGCTTTCAGTACTTTTGGTCCCGAAAATCTGCATGAACTATCCAATTCCATAGGAGAGCGCGCATTGAACTACATATCGCTTTCGCAATGGCAACAGCAATTATCTGCCGTATATGATATACTATATATTTCTGAAGAATATTATACACTTTGGTTTTCGTCTCCCGAAGAGGTCTTTTACCATCTGAAATTTACGGGAGTGAATGGTACGAAAACAACATTAAAAACGAGGGAACAACTAAATAGATTGATAAAAAATTATAAAATTAAATATGAAGTAAACGGATGTGTACCGCTAACGTATCATCCGATTTATATTATTGTACGCAAAAAACGGTAAGTATGAGTAAAGTTTATTTTATCAGTGGTATAGATACGAATATCGGTAAATCGGTTGCAACCGGCTGGATAGCTCGGGGACTGATTAATAAAGGGAAAAAGGTAATTACCCAAAAGTTGGTTCAAACTGGAAATAGGAAATTTTCTGAAGACATTGAATTGCATCGAAAAATAATGGGTATAAAATTATTAGACGAAGATAGACATAGATTAACAGCACCTGTTATATATACATATCCGGCTTCTCCACATCTGGCAGCCCGTCTTGATAAAAGAGAACTGGATATGAATGTTATATCGAAAGCGACCGAAAATCTTAAAAAAAAGTATGATGTCGTGCTGCTTGAAGGTGCCGGTGGTCTTATGGTACCACTCACCGAAAATTTACTTACAATAGATTATATTGCCGAAAAAAAATATCCCGTCATTCTTGTTACGTCAGGCCGATTAGGGAGCATAAATCATACTTTATTAAGCCTGGAAGCTTTAAAAAGACGAAATATAGAACTACGTTATATCGTCTATAATCTTTTCCCTGTTACTGATTCCATCATTGCTGAAGATACAATGTCATATATAAAACGTTATGCCCAAAATATTTATCCCCAATCGGGGTTTATTACAATTCCTGAAATCGAATTTTGAATAACTAAAGTCTTTACAGGGATATTATATATTAGGGAAATTCTTTTAATAAATATTTTTTATTTGAGAGATAAGTATTAATATACATCTTCATTATAAATGTCCATTTGTATATTGTGCATGATACATTTGAGTATCATAAAATACGATCTACAAATTCTCCAGTGTTTACTTATATTTATTAAGATATTATGTAGAAAAATCCATTATATATACATATCCATTATCTGTATCTATTGTGAAATTACTTGGAGTAATATTGTTTCTAAAAGAATAGGTTCAACATTGCTAAAAAAGATGACAAATTTATTCGTTCACATTTACTACTATCGATATTCGAAATAAATTCAACATTTTTACTTTTATTATTTAATGTACACGCAAGTAATAATAATAGAAATAAACATATTAGATTAATAAATATTCTATTCTATTTCCGGATAGAACAATCTACTTTTATCGTTTCATTTTGTGGAATAAATCTATAATTGTGATTATTCGGCCAATAAATATCTCCTTTACTGCATTTTAGCTGATAAGGAAAACCTTTTAATTCAGCCTTGATTTCTTTTTTATTTAAAGATGTAAAAGGTAATTGGGCGTCCGGAGCAGTTATCAATTGTAACGCCCATGAATTATTTTTGCTTTTGGATGTATTTGTAATTTCAAAATGGTCTTCATAAAACAGAATATGGATTTTTTCTCCTGATTCTGCTTCACAGGACACTTGTAACACATCCTTCGAAAGTTCTTTTACTTCAGGATCACTAAAACACATATTTTTTTCTTTTCCATTACTACCTACATGCTGAAAATAAAGTCCGGCTAATATTTTCGAATTACTCCACTGAAATCCATCTACAATAGGCAGAGTGGTATAAATACACTGAGTAGATGTGCCGGCCTTTTTAAAATAGTCAGAAGGATAGCGTTCGTCGAAAATATGAATATCCCGAAAATAAAAGGTTCCGTTATCCCATAATAAATTAGCACGATAATAACGACTATTAAACCAAACTGTTTTACGACCATTATTTTTAAAATCTTTTGTTACTGTAACAGCCGTAGATGGGGTTTCTCGGAAATTTTCTTTAAACCATTTACCCGATTCTTCTAAAGTTTCGATTCTTATTTTCCCTTTTTTTCTCAACGAATCTAATAATGGAATTTGGACATTCAACCCTTTTTTCATCGCATTCCAAGTAAACGAGTTTTCCTGTCCGGCTTGCGTATAATTGAATGCGAGACATGGTTCATTAAATATTGCGTCAAAAAACCATTCTATCCAACATCGGTCTCCTCCACTCTCGGGATATACTGGCTCTAAAGAAACTACACCTTGTATATGACCTCCTATGCCATTATCGTATTGAGTTATCGGGTCACTTCCCAACATACGAAATATAGGAACCGGAATTTGATTTTTTTTATTTTGTGCAGGCATATAAGCATTTTCTTTACTGGGATAATACGCCTGATTCCAATAGCCACCCCATAATGTATACCCATCGGTTCCTAATTGATCTTTACAATTACAGGAAGCAACGATTCCATACTTATCGTACATATATGATAATGTATGAGCATCGATAAACCACGAACCCACTGATGCCGGATATTTTCCAAATATTTCTTTAAACTTTTCCATATATACATCAACCAGTTTTTCCCGCTCTACGGGGGAATACCCTGTAGAAAATCCTACATTTGCGTGCCAATCCCAAGAATATCTTCCACGCCAGGTAAGTCCTGCAGCTTCTACGTGAGGCTGTGTTATTTCCCACCAAGCTCCTACTTCTGATCCTCGTACCATTTCATTTTTAAGTAATTTTTGATATCTTGGAATTATAAGAGCATCATATTGTAATAAGAAAGTTCCCGGAAGGTCATATTGTGATAGCTGTTTTACTTGATTATATACTGTTTCATATAATACATCGTTTGTAATTTCTTTACTTCTGGGCTCGCATTCACGTATAAAATTAATGATGTTTACAATTTTAGGAGAAGCATTGGTTGAAGCCTTTCCCTTTTGAGATGCCATAACGTGATTGGATGATAAACTGATAAGAATGACTAACGAAAATAATTTTAAACAAGTGTTTTTTAATGACATAAGGTTATTTATTTTTAGTGAACGCTACTTTTATACAAAAAAATATACTCCATTCGCACTTAAAAAATAGGATAAGAATGTATGAAATTTCAAATATATTATTTTTATAAATTTTCTCCTAAATTATTTTTTAAAATCTCTCGTAATTGTTCGAGCATTTCTTTTGTTTCTAATAACTCGGATTTATTTTCTTCGGGTATATCCGGTATTTCATCAATATGGGAAGTACTTTCCTCAAGATATTTTATTAATTCTTCAGCTTTATCTTGTGCACCTATATTATAATATGATAAGGTTAATTTAAATATCAGTTTTACATCATACGGAGTAATTTTACGAGCTTTTTCATAGCAAGAAACTGATTCTTCGTACTTTTCTTCTCTAACCATTATATCACCGAGTAAAACAAATGCTTCGGCATTTGTAGCATCTATTTCAATAGACTTTCTCAAAAACGATTCTGCCTGTTCGAGCTTATTTTCATCGATTAGAATTTCGCCCATAAAAGAAAGAGCATCGGCATCATTCGGCTCTAGCTTAATTGCTTTTAATAAACACTCGAATGCTTTTTCTCGATTTCCGATATCATAATAATCGGTAGCCAACTGATAATATAAATTTGTATTGTCGGGACTATATTCTAAAGCTTTCTTCAAATATTCTATTCCAATATCATAATGTAAAAGTTTCACATAGCATTCGGACATAAGTTCGTATGCAACAGCTTTTTCATCTGATATTCTTGCATATTCATCGAATACTTCTATCGCTTTCTCATATTCACCTAAATCATATAGGCAATACCCTTTAAAGGATAAAATATTCTCATCGCCATCGTTTACCGTCAATGCAAAATCACAGGCATCTATTGCTTTCTCATATTCCTTATTTATAGCGTTTATCTTAGCTAAATTAAACCAATCTACGGCAGAATAAGGATTTCGATCGATAAGAAGATTATATAGTTCTTCTGCTTTGTCTAATTCTTGGCGATCTTCGTACATTAATGCGAGTTCTCGCAGTAATTCAGAACCGTCGCTCAATACTTTATCAGCTTCATATATAAAAGTAACCAAATCCTCGAAATATCCGAAATCAATGTACATGTCCATTATTTCGAAACAGAGCTCTACTGATATTTCATCACTTTTTAATAGTCCGTGCAATAATCTTACTGCTTCTTCCGGTTTAGCTTTTATAAAACATAATTCAGCCCGTATTAATACAGCATCTTCAGAATCATGAGGAATAGAATATATCAACTCTTCGGCTTCGTCGATATTATCGAGACTCATTAAATAGCGGGATTTTTTTATATTTAAAGCAATATTACCCGGATGCATCGATAATCCCCGGTTTATCGCCTCTAAGGCTTCCTGATATTTATCGTCGATTTCATACTGATAAGCTATTTCTTCCCATTCGTCGGTATCGAAATAACAACTCTCATCATGTTCCAGCATGAATTCGTAACGAGCCAACAATCCTGACTTTTCTTTTTTTGACATATTGAAATAATAAAAGCCGAACTAAAGGCATTGCCCAAATATAAGCCTTGCCAATCGTTCGGCTCTGTATATTATCGTAATATTTTACTTCGATTTAATTTTTTCCCAACTATCCTTTAATGCAACTGTCCGGTTAAATACAAGATGATTTTCAGTAGAGTCTGGGTCTACAGTGAAATAACCCGTACGTTGGAATTGATATCGATCTCCGATCTCAGCCGTTTTTGCAAGATAAGGCTCAATACGGGCATTTTTTCGGATAATCAACGATTCTGGATTAAGTAATTCCCTGAAATCTTTTTCTTTTTCTTCAGACGGGTTTTCTACATTAAATAAACGATCATATAAACGGACTTCAGCAGATTGACTATATTCTGCCGAAACCCAATGCAACGTTCCTTTTACTTTGCGACCACTTTCGGGCATTCCGCTTTTGGTTAAGGGGTCGTATTCGCAATATATCTCTTCTATTTTACCATTCACGTCTTTTTTACATCCCGTACATTTTACTATATAGGCCGATTTAAGGCGTACTTCTTGCCCGGGAGTCATACGGAAAAATTTCTTCGGAGGATTTTCCATGAAATCTTCCCTTTCGATATACAGCTCACGGGTAAACGGTATTTCATGAGTTCCAGCTTCAGTATCTTCCGGATTATTATCAGCGATCATATTTTCTGTTTTTCCTTCCGGATAATTCTTTATAATTAATTTTACAGGATCGATAACCACAGAAACCCGATTTGCCGTTTTATTTAATTCTTCGCGTATGCTATGTTCTAAAAGCGACACACTGATAAGGCCGTCATATTTAGTGTAACCGATTTTGTCTATGAAATTTTTTATAGAAGTCGATGTATATCCTCTACGACGCAACCCGCAAATAGTCGGCATACGGGGATCATCCCAACCAGATACTAACTTTTCTTGTACCAGTTGTAACAATTTGCGCTTACTCATTACGGTATAAGTAAGATTCAATCGATTAAATTCCATTTGTCGTGGACGATAATCCGGACCTGCAAATTGATCGAGAAACCAATCGTAAAGAGGTCTATGTACCTCAAACTCAAGAGTACATATAGAATGGGTTACACCTTCGAAATAATCTGATTGTCCATGAGCGAAATCATACATGGGATATACTTTCCAAGTTGTACCCGTACGATGGTGAGGATGTTTAATAATGCGGTACATGATTGGATCTCGAAAATGCATATTAGGAGACGCCATGTCTATTTTTGCACGTAATACCATAGAGCCTTCTTCAAATTCTCCTTGATTCATACGGGCAAATAAATCAAGATTTTCCTCAATACTTCGATTACGATAAGGGCTATCGGTCCCTGGTTGTGTAGGAGTTCCTTTTTGACGAGCAATTTCTTCTGCCGATTGCTCATCGACATATGCTTTACCTTCTTTTATCAGACGAATAGCGAGGTCCCATAATTTGGGGAAATAATCAGACGCATAATATAAACGGTCTCCCCAATCGAAACCTAACCAATGAATATCTTCCTTTATAGAGTCGACATATTCTACATCTTCTTTTACCGGATTAGTATCATCGAAACGCAGATTGCAGGTACCTCCATATTTTTGCGCTATTCCAAAATCCATACAAATAGCTTTTGCATGGCCGATATGAAGGTAACCATTCGGTTCAGGCGGGAAACGAGTATTCAATCTTCCCCCGTTCTTACCTGCAGCCAAATCGCTTTCGACTGCGACTTCAATAAAGTTAAGGCTTCTTTTTTCTTCTTCGTTATTTTCAATCTGTGTCATATAGGCTTAATTCAAAAGACGGTATATTTTATAAATGGATGCAAATATATTAATAATAATGCATATTTGACTATGAACAACATTAAAATCTTATAGATAACTCGTATAGGATTTAACGGATTTCGAGTAACTTATGAGTTTGCAGACTCAATCGCCATTCAGGATGTTTTTTTATATAGTCGATTACTTCATCCGTATTCTCCATAGAACAAGGTTGTAATAAACGGTATTTACAATAAAAATTTTCATATGGTTCCATATTTTGACCTGTATATACCACTTTGAGTTCATCAGCACTGTTTCGTACACATGCAGACTTGGGGCTACATGTGATCCAGTCGGCCCAACGATCTGCGATTTCTAACCCGGATGTTTTGGTACCGTTTGTTTCTATCTGTATATACCATCCTTCTTTTTTCAGTAATCGCATAAATGGTTCGTTTATCTGTAGAGTAGGCTCTCCTCCCGTAAGTACCAAATGACGGGCAGGATAATTTTTTATGACCGATATTATCTCTTCGTCGGACATATTTGTATAATCCTGAAATTCGGTATCACAAAACGGACAAAAAAGATTACATCCTGAAAACCTAACGAAAACAGCTGGAGTTCCAGTAAAATAGCCTTCTCCTTGAAGACTGTAAAATATTTCATTGATCTTTTTCATAAATAGCTAAATTACCTTCCGATTCTTGAACTTCTACTTTATAGCATTGTGGAATCTGATCACAGATCCATTTTGCCAAATTTTCGGCGGTAGAGTTAAAAGGAAGTATCTCATTTAGGTTTTTATGATCCAATTTTTCTTTTACAAGAGTTTTGATATGCGTGAAGTCTACAACCATACCGTCAGCATTTAAATTCATCGATCTGCAATATACCGAAATTATCCAGTTATGTCCATGCAAATCGCAACATTTACTCGGATAAGATAACTTAAGGCTGTGTGACGCAGATATTTCTATGGTCTTTTTTACAGTGTACATATTTAAAAACAGATTTTCTGATTCAAATATAAATTTTTAATTTCGAATAATAAATATATCTAAAAAAATATTTGTATATAAATTCTATGTTATATTATGATATTTGTTGGAATATTAATTGTTTTTATTCTTTAAAAATTTAGATGTTAAGTATTTTCGAACTGGGACATCATAAAATTTCAAACAAATATAGGCTAAAATAATACTCCCTACAACAACCCCTATTGCTCCGGGCAAAGATTCTAAAAAAGTGAAATTATTATTTTTAACCCATGCATAATAGAGATAAATAAAAGGATAGTGCACCATATATAAAGGATAAGATATTTCTCCTAAAAAATGGCATAGTCGGGTTGTATATTTATCGGTAATTTTACCTGAAGCACCGAGGTAAACAATAAATGGGAAAAGTACAGCAAAGCAAACAGTTTCGTATATTCCGTTTATCCATAAATGTTCTGCTCCTCCAATACGTGGAACAGATAATAGAACAACAATTGATAAACTACATATCCAGAAAGCGCCTTTTATTTTAACAGGCTTGAAAATTCGAAAAAGAAGGAGCCCGGCTGTAAAGGAAAACAACAATCGTAAAAATCCTCCGATAAATTCTATTCCCGTAAGTTTAAATCCAGCACATATATCGCCATAAGGCCCCAATATTGCAAAGGCTGCTAAACTGCAACCGGAAATAAAGGAAAGCCCAGCTAAAATTTTGGTCGAAAATCTACGAATAAGCAAGGCATAAAGAATGTTTCCGATATACTCGAAAAATAGAGACCAGCTCGGACCATTTAAAGGATACATTTCACCCAATCCTCGAATTTCAGTTCCTGGAGTAACAGGAATCAGTATCGCGTTTACAAAAGTAGCGACGAATAAAGCAAAAATAGTTACTTTCGACACATCCCATACTGAACATCCCTGAAAATAAAACATAATCCCGCCGATGATAGCGCCTATTACAACCATAGGTTGAAGACGAATTACTCTGCGTTTAATAAAGTCTGTTATTTTCATTTTTCCCCAGCGATCGTCATAAGCATAGCCGATGACAAATCCTGATAATATAAAGAAAAAATCTACAGCTAAATAACCATGATTTATTTCTTGATCTAAATGGCTGGTTGCGAAAGCTTCGAATATATGATAACATACAACAGTGATGGCTGCAATTCCTCGTAAGCCATCGAGTATTTCGTAATGTGGTTTAGTATCGGCAAAAGCAGCCGTAGGAATTTGTGTTTTCAGCATTAATAAGTAATTTTCTGTTTTTGATATTAAAATATTTGACGAAATAAATAATTTTATATGGGATATAATATAAAATATTATTATTTTAGTTTTATTTTGCGTATAATAATTTCATTTATAACTTTACTTTCGACACTTATCTCTGAATAAATAATTATTTTTTGATCTATAAATTGAATATCTATAAAATGAGAAATAATAAATACGAAAAATGGAGTTGAAATTTTATATTCAACTCCATTAAATCGGACAATTTCTGACAAAAATTTATATATAAACTTTCTATGCCTAAATTTTAGACATTACAAACATTATATCCAACCCATACTGTTATAATATCTCCATATGCTGTCTATTGCACCTTGTAAATCGGTATGTAACTGATGATTCATTTCGTGTATCCGAATACGACCGTGCGGATTCATCTTTTGTAAAAGATATGCAGAAAAAAGTTCCTTTAGTTTATCTTTTCCAAGATGATCATTAAATTCAACAGTTATGCTATCGGCATGTTTAATGACTTTTCCGAAAAATACATGGTTTTCCTGAGATTTCCCGGCTTCTTGTTTTATTGCCCAAACTTCATACTGTGAATTATCATCTATTGTTGCCGTAAATGGAGGAACGACAGATGACAACAGTTCTTTTAGTACGTTAAATGCTTCGTTTACAACTTCCATAATAATTTGATATTTAATTTTATGATCTGCGGGCACTCATACCCAATAGAAGAAAAAAGATATTTATAAAATCGAGATATAATGTAAGAGCCCCTATTACACCCAGTTTCATACTCGCTTCACCGGGCGTAGCACTCTCACCTATTTGTTTTAAACGCTGTGTATCGAATGCGGTAAGTCCTACGAAGATAAGTACTCCTACAATCGATAATATCCAGTAAACCGTACTGTTAAACCAAATTATATTGATTATAAATGCGATAATAAGTCCGATGAGTCCCATAGTGAGTAAATTCCCAAAACGAGTCAAATCTTTTTGTGTAAAATATCCGTATATACTCATTATGCCGAACATTAAAGCTGCAATAAATAACGTATACCCTACTGATGCAGCAGTGTAAAGAGATATGATGACCGATACCGTAAAACCGTTGAGTATCGAGTATAATAAAAACATTATAATTGCCATACTTATACTCATACGTTGTATATTGAATGACAAAATAAAAACAACAGCCAGCTCAGCTAAGATCATTCCCATAAATATCCAATTACTGTTGCTTATATAAGTGAGCAAAGTCTTATTATAAAACACCAGCATAGCAATAACAGCCGTAAGTGCAAGTCCTAAAGTCATCCAGCGATACACCCATACCATGAAACGTTGTTGCAATAGCTTTTCCTCGGAGGCTGGTGTTTTCGACACATATTCATTTCCCATACGATGATAAGTTTACTTCTTTTCAGAATAATACATTCCTGTTTGTATTTTGTTCAGACGTTTTATTATGTTTTTAATCATCTGTTTTATTTAACTTCGAAAAAACGTACCTTTGTGTAGTTTATTTTAAAATATTTTACGTGATATATCCGCATAATTTCGAACAGAAGATAGGATTCGATAAAGTCAGGGACCTCATTGCATCCAAATGCCTAAGTACGCTTGGTACAGAACGGGTTTATGATATGAGTTTTTCAACCGATTATAATTCTGTTCTCAGAACATTACATGAGACGCACGAGTTTACTTCTATTCTTGATAGTGAAGATAATTTCCCGGTAAGTTATTTTTTCGACGTACGGAAAGCATTGAAAAGAATACATGTAGAGGGTACATATATCGAAGAGAATGAGCTTTTTGATATTCGACGTTCACTCGACACGATAAAATCTATTGTAGAATTTTTTAAAACGGAGGAAGATCTTCCTCCTGTTTACCCTTATCTTTCGACGTTAGCTGGTAACGTTATGGTTTTTCCGCAGCTTATTGGGTACATCGATAAAATACTCGATAAATTCGGACGCATCAGAGATAATGCTTCTCCCGAATTATTAAAAATAAGGCGTGAAATATCAAGTACCTTGTCGGGAATATCACGTAGCCTTAATAATATATTACGAACTGCTCAAAGTGAAGGTTATGTCGATAAAGATGTTACCCCTTCTATGCGGGATGGGCGACTGGTAATTCCGGTAATTCCTGCATTTAAAAGAAAAATACGGGGAATCGTTCATGACGAATCTGCCAGTGGAAAAACCGTTTTTATAGAACCTGCAGAAGTTGTAGAAGCTAATAATAAAATACGGGAACTCGAGGGGGATGAACGCCGGGAAATCATGCGTATCCTCATCTCTTTTTCAGATACATTAAGACCGTATATCGATGATATATTTTCTTCATATGAATTTTTGGCTGATATAGATTTTATTAGAGCGAAAGCTTTATTTGCCAATCAAGTAAATGGGCTTTTACCTGTTGTAGAAGATTGCAGACAAATTGACTGGTATCATGCTGTACATCCCCTCTTATATCTATCATTGATAAGACAACAAAAAGATGTGGTTCCACTCGATATTACTCTTGATGAAAAAAATAGAATATTGCTTATCTCCGGGCCCAATGCCGGAGGTAAATCGGTATGTCTCAAAACCGTAGGATTGTTGCAATATATGTTGCAATGCGGGTTGCTTATTCCTCTTTATGAAAATTCACGTTGCGGCATATTTAAAAACATATTTATAGATATAGGCGACGAACAATCGATCGAAAACGATCTAAGTACCTATAGTTCACATCTTACCAATATGAAATATTTTGTCCGCAACTGTGATTCCGGTACGATTTTACTCATCGACGAATTTGGCGGCGGAACCGAGCCTCAAATAGGTGGAGCTATAGCCGAAACTCTACTCGATCGTTTCAACCAAAAGGGAGCTTATGGTGTAATAACTACTCATTATCAGAATTTAAAGCATTTTGCTGAAGATAACTCTGGTATTATTAACGGAGCTATGTTATATGACAGACACATTATGCAACCATTGTTTAAACTGTCAATTGGAAATCCGGGTAGTTCTTTTGCAATTGAAATTGCTCGTAAAATTGGGTTACCAGAAGATGTAATAGCAGATGCTTCTCAGAAAGTAGGTTCTGATTATATCGATATGGATAAATATTTGCAAGATATAGTAAGAGATAAACGTTATTGGGAGAATAAACGACAAAATATACGTCAGCAAGAAAAAAAACTAGAAGAACTTACTTCCCGTTACGAGATTGAAATTAAGACTTTAGAAAAACAACGGAAAGAAGTATTGACAAATGCGAAAGTTGAAGCTGAGAAAATACTTTCTGAAGCAAATGCCCGTATCGAAAATACGATACGCCAAATTAAAGAAGCTCAGGCAGAAAAGGAAAAAACAAGAGCAATAAGAAAACAGCTCGAGGAGTTTAAAAACTCAGTTTCTAAAGATATTATAATCGATGACAAAATATCCAGAAAAATACAAAAACTAAAAGAGCGAGAAGAAAAAAAGAAAAGTAATGGGGAAAAAGATACTAAAACAGTATTTAAACCAGATACGATAGAAGTAGGTGATGCTGTAAGACTAAAAGGCCAAAGTTCAGCCGGAGAAGTACTCGAAATACAAGGAAAAAATGTGTTAGTAGCTTTTGGAATCATCAAATCGAATGTAAAATTGGATCGGCTTGAAAAAGTAAGCAAAAATCAGTTAAAGAAAGACCGAAATGCAAAATCTACCTTTGTGAGTGTTCAGACAACTGATGATATGAGAGAAAAAAGATTGAACTTCAAACAAGAGATCGATATACGAGGGATGCGCGGAGACGAAGCATTACAAGCTGTAACTTATTTTATCGATGATGCGATTTTGGTAGGTTGTGCTCGTGTTCGTATTTTACATGGTACCGGAACAGGAGCTTTGCGCCAAATAATACGACAATATTTGGCTACAGTTACGGGAGTTAAAAATTATCATGACGAACATGTTCAATTCGGAGGTGCGGGCATCACTATTGTAGAGCTTGAATAATAATTATTTATAGAACAATATAAAAGGGCGCAACGATTTAGCAAAATTATTGCGTTTTTTTATACTTAAACTAATTCATCAACCGTATAATTCAGGAATTCATTAAACGGCATCAATACTCTAAAATTATCAATTACTTCATCTTGCCAATCGGAATGTAAAAAAAGAGAATCTGGCTTAGAACTAAGCACGACATAATCCTTTCTTTTCAGTAAATCAGGATATATAAAATCCTTAGGAAAAGGTCGAGGTACTATCTTTAATGTTTCACCTTCAAATTGAGGATATACCTTCTTAAATTTATTATTTTCTATAATAGAAAGAAATTCTTCATAATTCTCAAATACCGACTGCCGTAAAGCCTTCAGTAATTTGGGTTCGGGACACCACACTCCCCCACTTACTAAACAGTTCCCGGGTTCGATATGTAAATAATACCCTGCACGTAAACTGCTACGGCCACCTTTCGCCATGTAAGCTGCAAAATGAGTTTTATAAGGTGTTTTATCAGAAGAAAAACGTATATCCCGATATATACGATACATACAGTTTTTGGCATCGAGACCCGATAAATCTTTATCATAAACTTGCATACGTTGTATCAATGCATCTACCTGCGTTTCAAAATACGTTTGTAATTTTTTGTATTCGTCTTTATGTGCGTTAAACCAATCCCGGTTATTATTTTTCCTGAGTTCACTCAGAAATTGGATAATTTCTTTCATAATAAAAATTTTGATTCACAAATATAATATATAAATTGTCTAATTGGGTAAAACATCAAAATATATATAATATGTTAACCGACCAAGTATTACTTTTTTTCTTTTAAAGAAATAAATAAGATAATTTGGAACAATAAAATGAAATTACTATCTTTGCATCGCTTTTGAAAAAAGCACCTCGATGATTCGCTAGCTCAGCTGGTAGAGCACAACACTTTTAATGTTGGG